>JBFGRH010000110.1:0-6812 GCA_041563795.1 Nitrospiraceae bacterium
ACAGACTTTCAAGCGGTCTGTCACCGTTGCTATTTTTTATTAGCAAGGGGCTTCTGTGGAGGGGTGGCATGCCCTGAGCGAAATTCGCCGGAGGAACGGGGCGCCCATCGAGACTTTGCCAGGAAGGAAAGCGGAAACTGACTGAGTCTGCGAAGGAATTTCCGAAGGCTTCCGCCTGGCAAAGTCCGAAAGGGCCGTTCCGAGAGGCGTTGAAGCGGAAGGGCATGCCACCCCGCTTTCATTTTTTATTCAGAGTTTGTCATGCCGACGCCGGAGCAGTTCGTCCTTCGTCAGCCGCTATTTCTGGAAGCGTTGAAGCGGAAGGGCATGACACCCCGACAATCCTGCACCACCGCCATTTACAGCCTGCCAGTGCCTTGCTAGGATACGCCGCATGACTCTCGTGACGAAGCTTGCCTGGGCCCTGGTGGCGATCCTGTGCGCGGTGGCGTTCGGATTCGTCACGGGCCTCTTCAATCCACACGAAAAAGTCAACGGACTGTGGCTCGTCGTCGCGGCCGCCTGTTTCTACGTGCTGGCCTTGCGGTTCTACGGCCGATTCCTCGCGCGCACCGTCGTCGAGTTGAACGATCAACACGTGACGCCGGCCTGCCGCCTCAATGACGGGACGAACTTCTGTCCCACCAACAAGTACGTGTTGTTCGGGCACCACTTCGCCGCGATCGCAGGCGCCGGCCCCTTGCTCGGTCCTGTGCTGGCGGCGCAATTCGGCTTCCTGCCCGGGTTTCTCTGGCTCGTGATCGGCGCCGTGCTGGCCGGCGCGGTGCAGGATTTCGTCATCCTGGTGGCCTCGATGCGGCGCAACGGCCGCTCGCTGCCCGAGATTGCCCGCGACGAGCTGGGTGTGGTCACCGGCTCGGCCACGGCGGCGGCGGTGCTGTTCATCGTGGTCGTGGCGCTGGCCGGCCTCGGGCTGGCGGTCGTCAACGCGCTCTACCACAATGCCTGGGGCACCTTCACGATCGCGATGACGATTCCCATCGGCTTCCTGATGGGCTTTTACCTGGAGCGATTCCGCCCGGGCCGGGTCGGTGAAGTGTCCGCGCTCGGAATCGTCCTGCTGTTCGCGGCGGTCGTCCTGGGGCGGGCGGTGGCCCAGTCGAGCATCGGGGTCTGGTTCGAGTTCGAACGCGAGACGCTGGTGTGGCTGCTGGCCGGGTACGGATTCCTGGCCTCGGTCCTGCCTGCCTGGATGCTGCTGGTGCCGCGCGGCTACCTGTCGACCTTCATGAAGCTGGGCGTCGTCGTGCTGCTGGCGGTCGGCGTGATCCTCATGGCGCCGACGATCGAGATGCCCCGCGTGACGGTCTTCGCGCAGGGCGGCGGGCCGATCATCCCCGGCTCGCTCTTCCCGTTCCTGTTCATCACGATTGCCTGCGGCGCCATTTCTGGCTTTCACTCGCTCGTCTCCTCCGGCACCACGCCGAAGATGATCGAGCGGGAATCGCACGCGCCCGTCGGCTACGGCGCGATGTTGCTGGAGAGCTTTGTCGGGGTGATGGCCCTGATCGCGGCCTCGGTGCTGGTCCCCGGCGACTATCTGGCGATCAACACGACGCTCTCGGCCGACGCGCTGGCGGCCATGGGCTTCCCGGTGCAGCACGTCCAGGAGCTCTCGCGGCTCGTGGAAGTGAACGTGGAGGGACGGCCCGGCGGGGCCGTGTCGCTGGCGGTGGGGATGGCGGCCATCTTCGCGGCGTTGCCGGGCATGGCGGGGCTGATGGCCTACTGGTACCAGTTCGCGCTGCTCTTCGAGGCGCTCTTCATCCTGACGACGATCGACACCGGCACGCGGGTCGCGCGCTACCTGATCCAGGAGATGGGCGGCCGCGTCTACGCGCCGCTGCGACGGTTTTCCTGGTGGCCGGGCGTGATCGTGAGCAGCGGCCTGGTGGTCGGGGCCTGGGCCTACCTGATCGGGACCGGCAGCATCTCGACGATCTGGCCCATGTTCGGCGCGGCCAATCAGTTGCTGGGTACGCTGGCGCTGTGCATCGGCACGACCGTGCTGATCAAGATGCGCAAGCCGCAATTCATCTGGATCACGGCGGCGCCGATGGTCTTCGTCGGCGCGGTCACGCTGACCGGATCCTACGAGATGCTCGGGATGTTTCTCGGCAAGGCCGCCGCGGCCGGCGATGCCGGCCAGGCCTTTACGCTGTACCTGGATGCCGCATTGGTCGGCATCGTGGCCCTGCTGGCGGTCATCGTCCTGGCGGACAGCCTCCGTCAATGGTACGGGTACCTGGTCGATAAGAAGCCGTTCACCAGCAGCGAGGTGATCATTCTGAGCGGTGGCGGCGCGTCGCCGGCCGCGTCGCGGCCGGCCATCAGCGACGGCCTGCATCTGCCCGGCGGCGGGTGTTGTTAGCGAAGAAGTGCTCAGACTTCAGTTGTCAGTTTTCAGTTAGCGGGAATAGAAGAAGCTGGTCCGGCAACTGATGACTGAGAACTGATAACTGTTTTGGGAGGCAACCTCATGGCAGACCTGTCTTCATTCGATGTGGTCTCAAAAGTGGACATGCAGGAAGTGAAAAATGCGATCGACCAGGCCGTGAAAGAAATCACCCAGCGGTTCGATTTCAAGGGCACGAAGACCGAGGTGACGTTGAAAGAAAAGGAAATGGAACTGGTGATCGTCTCGGACGACGAGTACAAGCTCAAGAGTGTCGTGGACATCGTGCGGGCGAAGCTGGTCAAGCGCAACGTCTCGGTCCGGGCCTTCACGTTCGGGGCCGTGGAGCCGTCGCTGGGCGGCCTGGCCCGGCAGGTTGCCAAGATCCAGAGCGGGCTGGCGATGGACAAGGCCAAGGAGATCGTCAGGGAGATCAAGGACGGGAAACTGAAGGTCCAGGCGCAGATCCAGGCCGATCAGGTCCGCGTGCAGAGCAAGAGCAAGGACGAGCTGCAGTCGGCGATCGCGTTCCTGAAGCAGAAGGATTTTGGGATCGATCTCCAGTTCACGAACTATCGCTAGCATGGTCGAATGCTGAAACAGGCCCCCAACTTTGTTCTCGGTCGCTCGTTCCCCTCAACGTACCGAAAAAAGTACGCCTCGGGGCCCTCGCATCCCTGCGGCCTCGTTGGTTGGCCTGTTTGAGCATTCGAGGGAAATCTCGATAATGCCCAGGCTTGCCGTCATGCTCGTCGCAGCGCTCCTTGCCGTGGCCGGCTGCGGCGGCAGCGATCCGATCGTCGTCATCGCGCTGCACCCTTCCAAACCCCAGATCATCTACGTTGCGACCAACGACTACATCTACAAGACGCGCGACGGGGGGCAGACCTGGGAGAACCTGTCAAAAGGCATGAGCCACTCGCGCGTGATCTCGATGGCGATCGACCCCGTCTACCCCGCGACGGTCTATGCCGGCACGAAAGGGGATGCCGTCTTCAAGAGCTATGACGGCGGGCAGCGGTGGACGTCGCTGCGCAACGGCCTGGAAAGCGTCACCGTCACATCCGTCGTCACCCAATTCTTGTTCGATCCCCACGAGAGCCGCCATCTGTTCGTCTCCACGACCATGGGGGTCTTTGAATCCACGAACGGCGGGGAGAGCTGGCAGAAGAAAATGGACGGCATGAAGGAAGTCTTGATGGTGGTGACGCTGGCGCTCGATCCGACCAGGCCCCAGATGATGTATGCGGGCACCAGCGGCGGCGTCTACAAGTCTGTCAACGGCGCGGGGCGGTGGGAGAAGGCCAACGAGGGGCTGGTGCCGCCCGAACTGGTCAAATCGTCACGCGCGCTGGGCGTGACGGTGATGCAGGTGGACCCCTTCGCGCCGGACACGGTCTATGCCGCCACGCTCAACGGCCTGTACAAGACGACCGATGCGGCCGCGACCTGGACACGCATTGCGCAGGAGCTGCCGGACCAGATGATCAGCGCGATGGTGCTGGACCGGGCCACGGCGGGCACGCTCTACATCGCCAGCCGCGAAGGCGTGCATACGAGCGGGGACGGCGGGAAGACGTGGAAGGCGATCAACCAGGGATTTACCAGCCTGAATATCCGGTCGCTGGCCCAGAGCGCGATCGACCCACGGCTTCTCTACGCGGGAACGAACGGCAGCGGTCTCTATAAGAGCGAAGATGGCGGCCAAACGTGGGTGCCCATGCCGCCGCTGCATGGGAAGAGTTGAAGCAACCAGCCGACCAGATGAACGGGATCAGCGCTGCTGATTGAGACTCGAATCTCCGATCGCCGCGCCTGCGCGCGATGGAGTGCTGGATTGTCCCGTGGGACCCTGGGAGGCGCCTCCTTCGAAGCCGATGCTGGAGGGAAGCGTGGTGTCCTGGTTCTCGGCGCCATGGCGTGGCGTGAGCGTCGATTCCTGCGTGTCCAGTCCGATGCGGGGGCGGATCGATCGTTCCTGGTCGCTTCCCGGTGAGACCACCGTGCCGATGTCGGCTCCCGTGGCCGGTCGCAGGGTCGTGTCGCTGAAGGTTTCGCCGAACTTGTTGGGGACGGTCGTGTCGCCGATGCCGGTCCCGGTTCGCGCCGAATCGGGCGGCAACGTGGGGCGAAAGTCCTTCGTTAACGCCTCCTCTTCCTGCTGGATGCGCCGCCGCTCACGTCCCGCCGTTTCAAAGTCGAGGTCTTCAAGCTTATCCTTGGCCCGCTCCAACGACTGCAGCTTCTTTCTCAGCGTTCCCAGATCAAGCTTGGCCTGGGCCACCGGCGGGATGAGCTGGCTCAGAGTCATGCCTCGCTGGTTGGTCTGCATGTTGGCGAGGCCCTTGTTTTGGATGTTGTTGAGCAGGGTGGCCGCCCGGTCTTCGAGCTCTTCCACGGAGTCGAGTGAGTCGGGCGCATTGACGCAGCAGCCGAGAAACTTGCGATAGTCTCCCAAAAACGAGGAAATTTCACGATCCAGGTTTTCGATCGGGATCGGCGGAGGCTCCGGGACGTCCAGCCCCTTTTCTCTGGCTGCTTCCCGCTTCTTCGCCTTGGCGGCCTCCTCGGCCTTGTCGACGAGGGGGACGCAGCCGGGCGCCTGGCTTGCCGACAGCCGCTGGTCCGGAGTCTTGTCCGGACAGTAATAGACGGCGCCTGGTTTGTTGCTTTGGGCGGCGGTGTCGGATGGCAGCGTAAGGATGCAGGCGGCCGCCACTACGGCTCCCAGCGCGTACGTCATGGGGTGCCTGTCCAACCCTCTCATGACTTGATTGTCCCCCCGAGGTTCCGGAAAGTCAATTCAATGGTGGGTCCAAGGAGGGGGCGCGCCAACGTCGGGATCGGTAAATACGTTTGTTGAAAAGCTTTCGTTTCATCGAGTAAGTTGAACAACCCTGAGCGCAGTTTTCGCGATGTCCCTGATTGTGCGGGGTCGCGCCCCCCGGTTGCCGGCAACGCTCCTTCCGGTGAGTCCGACCCATAGGCACAGACGAGGCAGAGCCTTCAGGGCCTGGAAGAGAGGCTCTATCTAGCGGACAACACGAATATTTCTCTTGACATGATCCCACGCAATTGTATACTTATGCTCGAAAGTGGGAGAAAGTGGTAACTGATGGTAACTCAAAAGAAAACACCTCAATTGGCCACGTTCCTGTTCTTTCTGTCGAAGTGGTGTCGTGGCTGGCTTGCAAGTCCGGAGGGACGTACCTCGATTGCACCGTGGGGCAGGGTGGCCATGCGGCGCTCATCCTGGATCGAAGCGGTCCTGACGGCGTTCTGGTGGGAATTGATCGTGATCCCGATTCCATTGCCGCAACGGGATCGCGGCTGGCGCGTTTCGCATCGCGGATGCGTCTGATACACGGGAATTTCAGCGCGCTCAAGCAGCATCTGCGGTCGGTCGGCGTGACGGAGGTTGACGGCGTGATCTTTGATCTTGGCGTGTCGTCGGCTCAACTGGACCGTCCCGAGCGGGGACTGAGTTTCCTCACCGACGGTCCCCTTGATATGCGCATGGATCCGCGCGAAGGCCGCACCGCGGCGGATCTGGTCGCGCAACTTCCTGAACGAGAACTCGCGGATCTGATCTACAAGTACGGCGAAGAGCGCTATTCCAGGCGGATCGCCCGTGCGATCGTCGAGTCCAGAAAAACCCACCCACTTCGCACCACCTTTGATCTCGTTTCCGTTGTTTCAAGGGCCGTTCCGGCGGCCTACCGTCACGGGCGCATCCACTGTGCGACGCGGACCTTCCAGGCCCTGCGCATCGCCGTGAATCAGGAACTCGACGTGATCGAGGGGGCGATACGCGATGCGGCATCGGTTCTGGCGCCCGGCGGCCGCCTCTGCGTGATTTCCTTCCATTCCCTTGAAGACCGGATCGCCAAGCATACCTTCCGGTCCCTGTCGACAGGCCCCGAGGCGAGCCTGAAGATCCTGACCAAGAAGCCGCAGGTGCCGTCGGAGGAAGAGTCCCGCGTGAACCCCAGGGCGCGCAGCGCCAAGTTACGGGTGGCCGAGAAGCTGCCCGAAGGGAGGCCGATATGAAATTGCTGGCGGGCTTGGGAATCATCGGGCTGCTGTTGCTCTTCGTGTGGGAACGGGTGGACATCGTCCGGGTGGGCTACCGCATCGAGCAGCTCAAGACGCAAAAGGTGGCGCTCCAGCGGGAACAGGATGAGCTGCGCGTGAAGGTGTCGGCCTTGTTGGCCCCCGAACGGATCGCCCGGGCGGCGAGCGAGACGCTGGGCATGTTTCCGCCCCAGCCGGGGCAGGTCGTGATGGTGAGCGCGGCTGACCCCGTGCCGGCGGCCGGCGTGCATTCGGCGGAAGTCCGTCTCGCCAGGAACGACTGGTTCTGGAGAAAACCGTGACCGGAATGGATTTCTCCCGC
>JBFGRH010000111.1:0-6794 GCA_041563795.1 Nitrospiraceae bacterium
CGGCGGGCCCGACGTCAACCCGGCGGCCGAATGGGCCCTGCGCGGCTGCGGGGAGAAGGTCCGGATCGCGACCGACGGATTTACGATCGACGGCCAGACTTACGATGGACCGGGGACGGCGATGCTGGTATCGTGCCGCCATCCGGACCGTCCGGGACATGTCGTGACGCTGTTTCATGGTACGACACCGGCGGCCGCGGCCAAGGTGGCGCGGCTCTTGTTTTTCTACGGGTGGCAGAGTTATCTGGTGTTTCAGGACGGTGCCATCGTGGCGCGCGGCGATTTTCTTCCCGAGACGAGCGACACGGAGGTGCGGTTTGATTCTCCCTAAGGTTACGGTTCGAGCATTGTGTGTGGTCGTGGCGTCGGCTTCGTCCCTTGCGGTCCTGTCTTGGGTCGACCCTCAGCCTGAACCTCAACCTCAGACGGCCTCGGTGGAGCGCCACCTCGCAAATATCCGGCAACTCACCACGGGACGCAAGAACGCCGAGGCCTATTTCTCCTTCGACGGCACAAAACTGATTTTTCAATCGACCCACGATTGGGGGGCGGGCACCGTTAAGCTTCCCCACGGCCAGCCCGTCTCCAGCCAGAAGGGACTGGGGTGCTACCAGATGTACGTGCTGGACCTCGACACCAACCATGTCCGACGTGTCAGCCTGGGCATCGGGGCCACGACCTGCGGCTATTTTTTCCCGGGCGACCGGTGGGTGCTCTTTTCCTCGACGCACATTGCCAGCCAGCAGTGCCCGCCCGAGCCGAAGCGGGAGGGGCGATACCGCTGGTCGCTGGACGACTACGATATCTTTGCCATCGGGCTCGGCGGGCAGGGCCTCCAACGTCTGACCGCGACGCCCGGCTATGATGCCGAAGCGACCGTGTCGCCGGACGGCCGGACGGTCATTTTTACTTCGATGCGGGACGGCGACCTGGACCTCTACACGATGAAGCTGGACGGGACCCATGTGCAGCGCCTGACGACGGAGATCGGCTACGACGGCGGTGCGTTTTTCTCGCCGGACAGCCAGCGGATCGTCTATCGGGCGTCCCATCCGGCCAACCAGGGCGAACTGGATGCGTACAAGGCGCTGCTCGCCCAGAATCTGGTCGAACCGGGCCGGCTGGAACTCTTCGTGATGAACGCCGACGGCAGCGGCCGGCGGCAGGTGACGTCCAACGGGGCATCCAACTTTGCGCCATCATTTCATCCGGACGGAACACGCATCATCTTCGCCTCCAGCCTGCACGACAAGGGAAAGGAGGGCCGGCCGACCTTCCATCTCTACCTGGTCAACGACGACGGGACTGGGATGGAGCAGGTCACGACGGAAGGCGGCTTCAACAGTTTTCCGATGTTCTCGCCGGACGGCAAGCGGCTGGTGTGGGTGTCCGATCGCTACGCCTCCGGGAGAGGCGAGTTCAATCTCTTTCTCGCGGACTGGGTCCCCTGAAGCAGTGATGCGTGGCTGGTAATGTGTGATGAGTGAAAAACCAAAGCAAGACGTTCCCGCTGCTCCTGCACCTCATCGCTCGTCACTGAGAACTCATTATGTGTCGGTTTCCCTCTCCCTCGCGGCGCTGGCGCTGCTCTTCTACGCCTCGTTCGAGGTGGACCGGCCGGTGATCGAATGGGTCCGCTCCCTCCAGGGCGCCTGGATCGAACGGATCGGCGACGCGGGCTATTATCTCGGCCACGGCGTGAGCCTGATCGCCATCAGCGGCCTCTTCGTCGCGGCCGGCTCTGCGCGCGCCAACCGGGACTGGCGCATGACCGGTGTCATGGGATGGATCGCCCATGCGGCGACGGCGGTGCTCGTCCAGGGATTGAAGCACGGCATCGGGCGGCCTCGGCCGCGCCTGCACCGCGAGGAGGAGTTTTTCACCGGGCCCAGCCTTCAATCGGGCCTCGATGCGTTTCCATCCGGCCATGCGTCCGCGTCCTTCGCGGTCGCCGCCGTGGTGGCGCGCCGCCATCCGGCGCTGGCATGGCCCGCCTTCGCCCTGGCCGGGTTCGTGTCGGTCACGCGGGTCTTCCGCGGCTCGCATTTTGTTTCCGATGCGCTGGCCGGGGCCGTGGTGGGTCTCGTCGTCGGAACCCTGGCGGCGACGCCGGTTCAGGAATGGAAAGCCGTGCTCCGTTACCTGCTGCTGGCCGGCACGCCGTGGCTGGTGGTGGCCTGTGCGGTCCTCTGGCTCGCCATCCTCCCCTCGTCCGGCCTGCTGGTGACCGGTCTCCTGGCCGCAGCCGCCGCGGCTGCGTGGATGGGACGCTACTGCTTGTAGCGGGCGTGCGGATCCTTTTGGGGATCGTAGGCGGGCGGCGGCGGAAGATTGTCCGGCAAGTTCACCATGGACTCGCTCGCCAGCAGGCTGTACCCGTACCGTTCCAGCAGGGTGACGAACGACGAGGCCTCCACCGGCAGTTGGGGCTTCATCCGCGTGGGCAGCACGATCATCGTCCGTCCCGGCCCGGACAGGTACGGGCGCATCATCTCCTCCTCGCCGGGCCTGATCACGATCGCCTTGCGTGCCGCGTAAAAAATGAGCGACGGCCGGGCCGGCCCATAGAGGACCAGCCGGTCGTCCCGCCCCAGGTTGACGCCGGCGGCGTAGGCCAGTTCGTGCGGCGGTGCGACGAAGTAGGTGTTGAAGCGGGGCAGGATGACCTGGATGGCGAGGAGCATGACGATGGCGATCGTCGCGCCCGCGGCCCAAAAGGCGCCGGCGCGCCGCTCTTCCGACAGTCCGAAGTAGCCCAGGATGCCGGACCCGATGACGAGCGTCAGTCCCGCGGCCACCGGTCCGAACCCCGGCTTGACCTGGGTCGCCACCGGAAATTCCTTCACGATCACGTCGAGAAACCTGTCGTAGAGCGGGATCGTGGACGCCAGCGCCAGCCCCAGCAGGTAGCCGAGGACCATGGTCACATGGATCGCGGCCCGGCGACCCGGCGTGCCCTGGTCGGTCAGGCTGCGGTGCCAGTAGGAGGCGGCCAGGATCGCGGCGGCCGGAAACAGCGGGGCGATATAATGGGGCAGCCGCGTGGCGGAGAGGCTGAAAAACAGGAAGACCGCCGCGACCCAGAGGGCGGCGAACCATTCCAACTCAACGTGCTGAGGAATGGGGGCTGACGACTGGGCGCCGACCTTTTTCCTTGCCGCCCGCCAGTTCTTGAAC
Source organism: Nitrospiraceae bacterium (assembly GCA_041563795.1). Lineage (GTDB taxonomy): Bacteria > Nitrospirota > Nitrospiria > Nitrospirales > Nitrospiraceae > 2-02-FULL-62-14. The sequence continues at coordinate 3,178 of JBFGRH010000111.1, forward strand.
GTCTCATACAACCCGAAAATCAGAAAGCCGCTCCAGGGAAAGAATCCGAAGAGCAGCACCGGCACATAGAAGAACAACGTCCCCCCGTGCCCCCCGATCGTGCTGAGGAACCGGCCGACGGTATCGGCCTGCGCGGAGGCCGTGTATTGCGAGCCGTGGATCGCGACCATCGTGGCGTACCAGGGCACGGCCAGCAGCAGGAGCAGGACAAGCCCTGCCAGGGGGGAGCAAGTCCGCCAGAACTGAGTCCATCGCCCGGTCAGCGTGAGATAGGGCACGATGGCCAGGAGGGGGACCGCGATACCGATGGGTCCCTTCGTCAGCGTCCCGAGCGCCATGCCCACGTAGAGGAGCAAGATGCCATACCGTTCCCGGCCCTCGCCGTGGAGGCCCAGCCAGAATCCGTAGAGCGCCAGCGTCGTGAAGAAGATGAGCACACTGTCGGTCAGGGCCATCCGGCCGATCGCGACCACTTCGAGATTGAGCAGCAGCATCAGTGCGCCGAACAGCCCCACCGTGGGGCCGAGGAAGCGCGAGACAAACAGGTATTGCAGCAGGATCAATCCGACGCCGAAGAGGGCCGAGGGCAGCCGGGCGGTGAACTCGCTGACGCCGAAGAGGGTATAGGCGCCGCCGGTCAGCCAGTAAATGAACACCGGCTTGGCGAAGCGGGGCTGGTAGTTGAGGGTGGGACTGACCCAGTCGCCCGTTTCGACCATCTCGCGGGCGGCTTCGGCGTTGCTGCCCTCGTCCCGGTCGGTGAGGTTGAGGCTGCCCAGACCGAAAAAGAACAGGAGCGACGACAGCGCCAGGAGCAGGACGAGATGGGTGCGGCGTTCGTCCTGGTTCACCCGTTGCCCTTTGCCTGCCCGGGCACCGGGACCTCGGTGGCGGCGGTCTGGTTCGAACGGTAGATGAGCATGAGGTTGCGCAGATAGACGATGGCGCCGACGCTCTGGCCGGCGATGAACACCGGATCTTTTCGATAGATCGCATAGGCGAGCGTGATCAGCCCGCCGATCAGGCTCATGTACCAGAAGGCGATCGGCACGCGGCTCTCGGCATGCTTCTCCGACGCGATCCACTGGACGACCCAGCGCATGAAAAAGACGCCCTGCCCGAGAAAGCCGATGCCGAGCCAGATGATTTCAGTGGTGCTCATAACGGTTCGTCTGGGGTGTCTCGTGTCCCTGGTTTGGCAAGTTGGTGAGCGGTGATTCCGAGGAACCAAGAAAACCCGAGAAACCTCTATTTCCTGTACTTATACCGCAAGACACGGCGCTGCATCCACCGGACGGCGATCAAATCATAGAGGCTCTTGAACAGGCGGTTGCCGATTCCGTACTTGGAGGTGCCGTGCGCGCGCGGGAGGTGGCGTACGGGCACTTCGGTCAGGGTGAAGCCGTGCATCTGCGCCAGCGCCGGGAAAAACCGGTGCAGCCCCTCGAAGAGCTGCAGGCGCTCGACCACCGCCCGGCGGAAGACTTTCAAGGAGCAGCCGGTGTCGTGGATCCGGTCGCCCAGCACGGCGTTCCGGAACCCGTAGGCGATGCGCGAGGACACCTTGCGCACGAGGTTGTCGTGGCGGTCCTTGCGCCACCCGCACACGAGGTCGTACTGATCCGCCAGCGGGATGAGCGTGAGGATGTCGGCGGGATCGAACTGCAGGTCGCCATCCAGGGTGACGATGAGGTCGCCCGCCGCCTGCCGGAACCCGGCGTCGAAGGCCGAGGTCTGGCCGTAGTTGCGGTCGAAGTGCAGGACACGGACCTGCGGATATTGCGCCGCCAGGTTATCCAGCAACTGGCTGCTGCCGTCGGTGCTGCCGTCGTCGATGTACAGGATCTCGAAGGGGGTTGTACGGGACCGTTCGTGCGAGCCCAGGGCTTTCAAGAGCTGCTCGGTCAGCGGCGGGAGATTATCCCGTTCGTCCTTGATCGGGATGACGATGGAGGCCCAGGGGCGAACGGGAGCGGACATGCGCGCATTCTACAGAAGGGATGGAGGACGGTCAAACGGCCGGCGTTTCGAACGGCGTTGAACAAAACGCCTAATCTGCCTTGTTCGTCCGGTTGATTCGGGAGGAAACCGGAGCAACCGGAATCCTCCGGATGCGTTACGACGTCTTCTCCGCGACGGTAAACCGCATTGTCCCGGTGAGGCTCACCTCGCTGACCGAAAACCCCACGTGGATTTCCACCCTGTACCGGCCTGGCTTCCAGCCGCCCTCCGGCGGCAGCAGTTTGACGTAGCCGCTCTCATCCTCGAGCGCGAGGTACATGGTGTCCTGCGCGATCAAGGTTGCGGGGTCGAGCCCCTGTACCTGTTCCGGAAAGCAGATGCCGAATACCTGGTAGGGCTGGTAGTGCGGGAACACGTTGAACACCACGTACACGGCGGGAGCGGAGGGTTGAAACACGTCGGTGACGCCGACGGGGACGATCTCGTGGGTCCGCCGGAACCCCATTTCCTCCTCGAATCCTTCGGCCGTCTGGATGGAGCGAAACAGGCCCTTGGGGGAGTCGTTGAAGTCGTAGGGAGGGAGGGGGTTCTTGTCCTGGAGCTCCGGCACGCCGCCGGGGGCCAAGTCCGCGGCCAGCGAGGCGCCAGTCCATAACAGGAACAGGGACGGCAGGACAAGCAGAAAGACCCGCGGTGGCGTCAACGGCATGGCGCTGTCTACCGTACCGCCAAATCACTGTCAAGGAGGTTTGTCCAGTGTATCCGGTTCGTCTCGCTCAACCAGTAAGACCAGAGCAACAAACACAACCGCTTCCCGAACTCTAAAGGGGGCATTGCCCGGCGAAAAGCCCTTCTGGTACTATGCCGCACGATGGTGATGAACACGGAAACCAATCCCGACGCGCTGCCGCAGCTTATGGGCGAATTCAGGCCCGTGAACGAGTGGCAGACGCACATCAGCAAGATCTTTTACGGGCTCCTGGGCGGACGCGTTCAGGACTACTATCAGACCTTCGCCTCCGCGGATTACCGGTTGGCGCATGCGCTGGCGGCGGACTATTACGAGCGCGTCCGCAAGCGGGACAAGGCCCAGGCCGGCAAGGCGGCGCTCATCGTCCACGAGTGGGGCCCAGGCAACGGCAACCTGGCGGCCTGTTTTTTGACCCATCTCAAGGCGCTGGACAAGGACAGCCTCGTCTATCCGCGCGTCCGCTACGTGCTGGTGGAGGCGCATCAGGGCGTGCTCGACGGCGCGATGGCTCATCCGGACCTGGCTCCCCACCGGGAACGGGTGGAGGCGCTCTGCGCGGATGCCTCGTCGCTGGCAACGGTCCAAGACGGCACGGTGGACCGTATTATCTGCAACGAGGTGTGGAGCGAGCAGCCGGCCAAGCTGATGCTCCGGAAGGGAAACGAGACCGAGGAGGAGTACCTCCGCCCCAATCTGAACGAAAAGAAATATGCGGTCATCGGGGACTGGGGCGGCTTCGTACGCGCCTTCGACGAGCAGAACGTGGCTGCCCTGGAGGCCTTCCCGGCCTTTCTCGAAGACATTATCTGGGAGAAGGAGTATCGCAAGACCGAATGGAGGGACGTCCCCTACCGGAAAACCATCACGGAGTTTCTCAAGCAGATCGACGAGCACGTGCTGGTGC
>JBFGRH010000112.1:0-6766 GCA_041563795.1 Nitrospiraceae bacterium
CGCCGGATGCGCTTCGGTCACGCGCGCCTTGATGCGCAGGCGCACGCCGTGCGGCAGGGAGAGGACGTGGTAGATGACCTCGAACCGTTCGGGGTCCTCGGGATAATCGGCCGAGCAGACGTCGGTGATGTGGTCGAAGGCCAGCCGCGGATCGTCGTGCAGATAGCGCGCGATCTCCAGCACGTGCGCCGCCTTCACGCGGGCGGACAGGTCTCCCCGGTCCTTGTCGTGATGGACCGAGAGGACCGCGTCCGGGAACTGCGCCTTCAGGATGTCGAGGACTGGGTGCATGGCTATTTGACGAATACCTTTTCCCGCTGGATTTTTTCCTGCAGCTTCAGCAATCCGTCGAGCAGCGCCTCGGGGCGCGGCGGGCAGCCGGGCACATAGACGTCCACGGGCACGATCTGGTCCACCCCCTGCACGACGCTGTAGCTGTTGTAATGGTTGCCCGACGTGGCGCAGGACCCCATCGAGATGACGTAGCGCGGCTCCGGCATCTGGTCGTAGATGCGGCGGATGACCTCGGCCATTTTACGTGTCACGGTGCCGGCGACGATCATCAGGTCGGACTGCCGGGGCGAGGCCCGGAACACGCCGGCGCCGAAGCGGTCGATGTCGTAGCGCGACGACACGGTCGCGATCATCTCGATCGCGCAGCAGGCCAGGCCGAAGGTCATGGGCCACAGGGCCGACTTCCGCGACCAGTTCACCACCCAGTCGATGTTCGTCGTGATGACGTTCGCTTCGAACTGCCGTTCCAGCATGCTCATGAATCACCTAATCCCATTCCAGTGCGCCTTTTTTCCAGGCGTACCAAAAACCGACCAGCAGGATGCCGATGAAGACGACCATCTCCACCAGGCCGACAAGCCCCAGCTTGTGAAAGTCCACGGCCCAGGGATAGAGAAACACGAACTCGATGTCGAAGATCACGAACAGCATCGCGATGATGTAGTAGCGCATCGGAAACTGGACGCGCGCGTCCTGAAACAGCGGGCTGCCACTCTCGTAGGTCTTCAGCTTGGCGGGGTAGGGGCGGCTCGGGCGGACCACCCAGCCGGCCAGCAGCGAGACCGCGCCGAAGGCCAGCGCGACCCCGATGAAGATCAGGATCGGAATGTAATTCAGCGGGACCGATTCGTTGCCCATTCTTCATCCGTTAGGGGTGCGGCGTTAGGCGTGAGGCGATTCCCCCCGGCCTCTGTCCCGACCTCTAACCCCTCACGCCTCACGGTTGCTCAACCGCCTAGGTTGCCAAGACTGATTCAAAAAACGGCTTAAACTTCAACCCGTCCAGTCGCGGCTCCGGCATGCCCTTGTGCTGGGCGAGAATCTTGAATGTGCGGCCCATGCCGTCCGGCCGCAGCAAGTGGATGGCGGATTGCAATTCCGGCGATTCGGGGTGTAGGGAGGCGAGCAGTTGCTCGGCGCCCAGACCCATCAGGAAACTCGTCTGGTTCGTAAAACCGGTCACGCGCAGCCCGCCTTCCCCGCCGGCGGTGGCGAGCGCCGTAAAATTTACGTGCGCCGTCATATCCTGCATGCCCACACGCACATAGGGGTCTTCGAACGCCTGGTGCCGGGCATAGCAGAGGAGCGTCCCACGCTTCCGGTCCGGGCCGTAGAGATCCCGTGCCGTGTGGCCGTAATCGATCGTGATGGCCACGCCGCGGCCCAGGACGCGTGCGACCTCGCGCATCCACGCGATCGCCTGAAGATTGATCTCCGTCGTGCAGCCGTCCGGCAGCCCGATCTCCATCGCCGCAAGACGTCGGAGATAATCGGCCAGCGCCGGCGTCGAGAGCGGGCCGGTCTGTTCCACGAACCGGCCGCCGGCAGCGGCCACGTAGAGTTCCTGCGGCTTGCCCCCCACCATCCTGATGCGATGCACGGGGAAGGCGTCCACCAGCTCGTTGGAGAGCATCACGCCGGTGACGGCGCCGTCTTGCAGGTCCGCCAGTCCGTTCAGCCACGAGACGCGGGGCGTCTGAAGCCAGGGCGCCAGGTTGTCCCGCTGCGCTGCGACCATGGCCGGGCTGCGCTCAACCATAAGGTATCGGAGGCGGGCGGCCAGCGAGGGGTTATCTGAGTCGCAGGCAGTCAGCACCTCGCGCGCCAGCAGGCCCTTGCCCGGCCCCATTTCAACGACGGTAAATGGGTCAGGCCGCCCCAACTGCTCGTCGATCTGGCCGATCTGCCGGGCCAGGGCCCTGGCCAGAAGAGGATGGACGTCAAAACCGGTATAGTAATCGCCGGACCATCCGATGCGATTTGGGCCGATGCGATTTGAACCGATCCCTGCCTGCGGTTCGGCGGCGCGCATGTAGTACCCGAACTGCGGATGGTACAGCGCGAGTTCCATGAAGCGGGCGAAGGTGATCGGACCGGTCGAGCGGATTTCTGCCAGGATCGCAGAAACGGTGCCGGGATGGCCAATCAGGGCGCTATCAGCCTGTTGCGCAGCACTGGGCATAGTTCTTTCGGCCTATGAAAAAGAGGGCTTAACTTATCCGCTGGCGTCGCGGCAAGTCAAGCGTAAAGACCTTGAAAGATGAGGGGTTTACGAGCGGATGCGAATAGGGTAAAGTAGCGTTTGCGACTCGTTCGCAACCCTTAGTTTCCTCATCAACCAAGGAGTGCAGCGGTGGAGAAAAACCTGCTTGAAAAAGGGACAGATCCCTTGCCGCATCGCCTGGCCTCGGCGTTGAGCAAGGTCAGCGTCTCACTCAAACGCCGTCTCTGGCGCGATGCCGCCTCCCGCCAGATCAGTCCCCTGCAGGCCCAGATCCTGGCGTTCCTGCGGCAGCGGCCCACGCACGGCGCGACCGTGACCGACATCACCAAAATGCTCGGGGTCACCATGCCTACGGCGTCCGATGTGATTGCCGTGCTGGTCAAGCGGGGGCTGCTGCGCAAGATTCGCACGGAGGCCGACGGGCGGGTCTTCAACGTCATCCTGACCGTGCGGGGTCGCCGCCGGGCCGAGCAGGTCATGGGCTGGCCGGATTTTCTGCTCTGGGCCGCCGAGCTGCTGCCGGTGGAGGAGCAGGAAAGCCTGCTGCGGACGCTCGTGAAGCTCATCAAGTCCATCCAGGAACGGGGCGAGATCCCCCTGGCCAGGATGTGCGTCACGTGCACACACTTCAGGCCCAATATTCACGCCGATACGCACCAACCCCATCACTGTGCCCTGGTGGATGCGCCGTTCGGGGACCGGCTGATTCGCATTGATTGCAACGAGCATGCGGTGGCCGATCCGGAGCGGCAGGAACGCCAGTGGCAGGCGTTTCTCGATCGCGTACCGGTCTCGTGACCGGCAGGCCTTCGACGGGCGGTTCGGGCCGGAACCGGGTGTATGGCATCCGGCGGTTCGGCGCAACCACGTTCCCGGCTGTCCTCTGACGCTGAGCGGGGAAGAGGGGGTATAATTGCAACAGGGAGTGGAGCACGACCATGTATCGAGTGCTGGTGCTCGGAGCGGGAAAGATCGGCTCCTTGATCGGTTGCCTGCTGGCCGACAGCGGCGAATACGACGTCCATCTTGGCGACGTCACCCTTGAGGCCCCGAAGCGGCTCGCCAAGGAACTCGGGCTGTCCCGCCTCACCCCCTGCGCCCTGGACGTTCGCAAGTCCGACGCCGTTTCAAAATACCTCAAGGCGCACTCCTTTCATGCCATCATCTCCGCGCTGCCGTACTTCTGCAATCCCGCGCTCGCGGAGCTGGCCAAATCCCACCGCCTGCATTATTTCGACCTGACCGAAGACATCGACGTGACGGAGCGGATCCGGGCCATCAGTGCCCGGTCGGACCACGCGTTTGTCCCGCAATGCGGGCTGGCCCCGGGATTCATCAGCATCGCCGCGCACGAATTGATCACGCACTTCGATTCGCTCGACACGGTCAAGATGCGGGTCGGGGCGCTGCCCGTGCATCCCAGCAACGCGCTCAAGTACTCGCTGACCTGGTCCACGGACGGCCTGATCAACGAATACGGCAATCCCTGCCACGGCATCGAAGGCGGCAAGAAGGTGACGCTGCTTCCCCTGGAGGGCTACGAGACCATCGAACTGGACGGCCTGCTCTACGAGGCGTTCAACACGTCGGGCGGGCTCGGCACGCTGGCGGAGACCTACGCCGGCAAGGTCACCACGATGAACTATAAGACCCTGCGCTACCCCGGCCACTGCGAAAAAATCCATCTTCTGATGAAGGATCTCAAGCTCAACAAGGACCGCGACACGCTGAAACGCATCCTGGAGAACGCCATTCCACAGACCATGCAGGACGTCGTGCTGATCTACGTGGCGGTCTCGGGCCATCGCCGGGGTGAACTGTTCGAGGAGACCTACGTGAAAAAGATCTATCCGCAGGAGATCCGCGGGCGGCTCTGGTCGGCGATCCAGATCACCACGGCGTCGGGTCTCTGCGCCGTCGCGGATCTCGTCCTCAGCGAGCCGAAGGCCTACAAGGGGTTCGTGACCCAGGAGACGTTCCCGCTCGACTCCGTGCTGGCCAACCGGTTCGGCGCCTGCTACCGGTGACGATTATGCAGCACATCCTCGCCCAGCTGGAAATCGAACCGGTCAACCCAGGAGGCAGCGACGGCTCCGGCTGGTGGTCCGACACCCGCGATGTCGGCCTGCTGGAGTCGATCAATCCCGCGACGGGAGCCGCCATCGCGAACGTGGCCCCCTGCTCGGCCGACGATTATGCGCACATCGCGCAGGAGGCTGGCTCGGCCTTCCGACGGTGGCGAATGGTCCCGGCCCCGCGGCGCGGCGAGCTGGTCCGCCGGATCGGCGAGGCGTTGCGCGAGAACAAAGACGCGCTCGGCAGCCTGGTGTCGCTGGAAGTCGGCAAGATCAAGGCGGAGGGCGACGGGGAAGTCCAGGAAATGATCGACATGGCCGATTTCGCCGTCGGCCAGGCCCGCATGCTCTACGGCAAGACGATGCATTCCGAGCGGCCGCATCACCGGATGTACGAACAATGGCATCCCCTTGGCCCCGCGGGCGTGATCACCGCCTTCAACTTTCCGGTGGCGGTCTGGGCCTGGAACGCCTTCATCGCCGCCATCGCCGGCGACACGGTGATCTGGAAACCCTCGCCCAAGGCCCCCCTCTGTGCGATCGCGGTCCAGACCCTCTGCAACCGGGTCATGGAGGAGATGCACGAGCCGGGCATCTTCTCCCTCTTCATCACCGACCGGACGGACCTCGCGGAGGCCATGGTCAAGGACGCGCGCCTCCCGCTGATCTCCTTCACGGGCTCGGTCCCGGTCGGCCGGCACGTGGCGCAGCTGGTCGCGGGCCGGATGGGGCGGACGCTGCTGGAGCTCAGCGGCAACAACGCGGTCATCGTGGACGAGGGGGCGGACCTGGACCTGGCGGTGCGGGCGGTCGTGTTCGGGGCGGTCGGCACGGCGGGCCAGCGCTGCACGACGACACGCCGGCTCCTGGTCCATGAATCGCAGCAGGACGCGGTCGTCTCACGCCTGGTCGCCGCCTACAAGCAGGTGCGCATCGGCGATCCGCTGAAGCCGGGCGTCCTCCTGGGACCCTTGATCGACCGGGCGGCGGTGGAGGCCTACCGGGCCACGTTGGCGGAAGTGAAAAAGGAGGGCGGCCGGATCCTCCACGGGGGCCGCGTGCTGGAGGGGCCAGGATTTTATGTCGAGCCGACCCTCGTGCAGGCGCAGCCCCACTGGCCGCTCGTCAGGCGCGAGACGTTCGCGCCGATCCTCTACGTGATGACCTTCAAGACCATGGAGGAGGCCATCGCCATGCATAACGACGTGCCGCAGGGCCTCTCCTCCGCCCTGTTCACGTCGGACGTCCGCCGCAGCGAGCAGTTCCTGTCCGCGGCCGGAAGCGACTGCGGAATCGCCAACGTCAACATCGGCACATCCGGCGCCGAGATTGGCGGGGCCTTCGGGGGCGAAAAGGACACAGGCGGAGGCCGCGAGGCCGGCTCGGACTCGTGGAAGGCCTACATGCGCCGGCAGACGAACACGATCAATTGGGGTTCCGACCTGCCGCTCGCCCAGGGGATTTCCTTCGGAGCGGAGGCGGTCGCCCCGACGAAAGGGCCCCAGGCGCGCAAGGGACGGAAGGAACCGACGAAGCCGAAGAAATCGAAACCATCGAAGAACAAGAAGAGGCGGTCATGACATTGCACGGAGCCGACCTGGATCGATTGGTGACCCGCATGGTCGAGGAGTATGTTGCCCGCAACCGGGCGGCCGGAATCCTGAAGGAATCATTGGACCAGGCAGGGGTCGGGTTCATGCCGGTGGTCGATCACATCACGATCCGCACTCTGGACATCGACCGTCGCGCGGAGGAATTCGTGCAGCTCGGCTACGGCTGCGCGGAGACGCTCAACTACGACGACTGGTTTGCCAAGGTGTACCGGGTGACGGGGTACCCGGCCCTCTTCGTGGACCAGGCCTACCCCGGTGACAAGGGGAGGACCAGCATCATTCCCGGCTGGGTGAAGCAGTTCGGCGACCGGGTGCTGCACCATGTCGCGGTCCGCGTCGACGACATCGAGCAGGCGATCGCGCGGCTGAAGGCAAAGGGCGTCGTCTTTACCGGCGCCATCGTCGGGGAGCGGGGCGGACACCTGCGGCAGATCTTCACGGCACCGGAGCAGGTCGACGGCCAGCCCTTCTCCGTGCTCGAGTTGACCGAACGCCACCGCGGCTACCAGGGTTTTTCACCGCCCCAGGCCGACGGCCTCATGAAATCCACGGTCCCCACC
>JBFGRH010000113.1:0-6748 GCA_041563795.1 Nitrospiraceae bacterium
CCGGCATCATCCTGTCCTTCGTGCTCTCCGGGCTGACCTGCGCCCTCGCCGCGCTCTGCTACGCGGAATTCTCGACCATGATTCCGGCCGCCGGCAGCGCCTACACCTATTCCTACGCGACGCTGGGCGAATTCCTCGCGTGGCTGACCGGCTGGAATCTCATCCTGGAATACGGCGTGGCCTGTGTGGCCGTGGCGATCGGCTGGTCCGGCTACTTTAATAACATTCTGCACACGCTCGGGATTGAGCTGCCCCTGTGGGCGGTCCGCGCGCCGGCCGACGGGGGTCTCATGAACCTGCCGGCCGCGATCATCGTGCTGCTGGTGACGATCATCCTGGTGATCGGCGTGAAGGAAAGCGCGCGGACCGCCGGCGTGATCGTCCTGGTCAAGCTCGCGGCCATCGTGGTGTTCCTGGCCCTCGGCACGCCGTCCGTGGAGCCCGCAAACTGGACGCCGTTCATGCCCTTCGGATTCCAGGGCGTCGGCGCCGCCGCGGCGATCGTGTTTTTCGCCTACATCGGGTTCGACGCGGTGTCGACGACGGCCGAGGAGGCGCGCAACCCGCAGCGCGACCTGCCGATCGGGATCATCGCCTCGCTCGTCATTTGCACGCTGCTCTATGTGGGCGTCGCCGCGGTGCTGACCGGCATCGTGCCCTACGACCAGGTGGACGTCCATGCGCCGGTCGCCGAGGCCTTGCGCGTGGCCGGCTATCAATGGGGCGCGGCGGTCGTCGCGGTGGGCGCCCTGGCTGGCATCTCCAGCGTGCTGGTCGTGATGATGATCGGGCAGATTCGCGTGTTCTTCGCCATGTCACGCGACCGGTTGCTGGGGCCCTGGCTCGCGAAGGTGCATCCCCGCTTCGGCACGCCTCACCGGGCCACGATCCTGACGGGCGTGGCCATCGCGGCGCTGTCCGCCTTTGTGCCGATCGGGGAGGCGGCTGACATGACGAACATCGGAACCCTGTTCGCCTTTGCCCTCGTGTGCGCGGGCGTGCTGATTCTTCGCCGCACCAGACCCGGCTTGCACCGACCGTTCCGCGTTCCGTTCATGCCCTGGGTGCCGCTGCTGGCCATCGTGGCCTGTGTGGGACTGATGCTCTTTTTGCCGGTGATCACCTGGATTCGTTTTGTGGTGTGGACGATCGTGGGGATTGCCGTGTACTTCGGCTACGGCATCAAGCATAGCCGGCTGGCCGAGCAACAATGAACGCGAGACTGGCGCAAAAGGCGAGAAAAGCGGGAAAGGCAGAAACGCAAGTCACGCAAGTCCCGCCTCTCGCGCGCGTCGCGCAGGGCTGAAGCTAGCTCGCGTTTTCGCCAGACTTCGAGGGATCTCCGGCTGGAGCCGGTTCAGCCGGCTTGGCTGCAGCCGGGGCCGCCGGTTTCGGGGGGGCCGGTGCAGCAGCGGCTGCGGGGGGTGCCGCCGGTTTGGGAGGGGCGGGCCGTTCGGGTTTGATCCCGCCTTCCCAGGACGGGCCTGAAAACATCTCGGGGGCCAGGCCTTTCTTCTTCCACTGCTCTTCAAAATCCGCCGCCGCCTTGTTGGGCGTCTCTCCGGTTCCGACCACGTCGTTCCAGGGATAGGCCTTCGGCCCGATCCGGCAGCTCGCCTCCCCTCGTTGCAAATACAAGGCGATCGGGTTGCCGCGATAGGGGCCGAGGTAAATATGTACGCTGCCGACGTATTCCAAGAGTTGTGCCATCCGCACCAGCCCGGATTAGAGGGTCGCATGATGCCATATCACCCTTCGTCAGGCAATAGGCGACGGACCAGAAGCCGCCCACCCGCTTCATTCTTGACAGGCCTGCGCCGGCTCCGTAGGGTAGCCCGCGACCATGCCCGCTGAACCACCTCCCCCACGTTCCTCCTCCTGGCGCGAAGGCGTCACGCCCTATCAATGGTTGGTCTTGTTCGTGGCCTGGCTGGGCTGGGTGTTCGATTCCATGGACGCGACGATCTACGCGATCGTGCTGCATCCGGCGCTCCACGAGCTGCTGGGCGCATCGGCGGGCGGCGCGACGCCCGAAACCATCGGCTGGTACGGCGGGTTGATTTTCTCCATCTTTCTCATCGGCTGGGCGATCGGCGGCGTGGCGTTCGGCATCATCGCCGACCGATTCGGCCGGACCAAGACGCTCATCGCGACCATTCTTATTTATGCCGTGTTCACCGGGCTCGCCGCCCTGTCGCAGGACTGGTGGCATCTGGCCATCTATCGTTTCCTGACCGCGCTCGGGATCGGCGGGGAATGGGCGGCGGGCGCGGCGCTTGTCGCGGAAGTCTGGCCGGAGGAAAAACGGGCCAAGGCCGCCGGCGTCTTGCAATCCGCCTGGGCGGCGGGGTTTTTTCTGGCCGCCCTGTTCAATCTTCTCTTGCGGGGCTACGGATGGCGGGCGCTGTTTCTCGTCGGCATCCTGCCCGCCGTGGCCGCGCTGCTGGTCCGCTTGTGGGTCAAGGAGCCGGAGCGATGGAAGCAGGCCAACCGGCAGGACGTGGCCGCGGGAACCACGGCCGGCGCCAAGCTGACGGAATTGTTCGGCGAGGAGTTGCGCCGCTCCACCCTCGTCGGCTCGACCCTGGCCTTCGTGGCCGTGTTCGGCCTCTGGGGGGCGACCAACTGGACACCGACGCTGATCAGCACGCTGCCGGATTTGCAGGGGCTCGGCCGGGAAGAGGTCTCCGCGCGCGTCAGTTATGCCATCATGGCGCTCAATGTCGGGGCCCTGTTCGGCTACCTGAGCTTTGGTCCCCTGGCCGATCGCTTCGGGCGGCGGACCGTCTTCGCGCTCATGTGCGCCGGCAGCCTGGTGATGCTGCCGGTCACATTCGTGACTCCGCGCGAATATGTCCACGTCCTGTTGCTGCTGCCGGTGTTGGGATTTTTCAACAACGGCATCTTCAGCGGGTTTCCGATCTACCTGCCGGAGTTGTACCCGACGCGGCTGCGGGCGACCGGGGCCGGATTCTGCTTCAATGCCGGGCGGGTGCTCGCCTCGGTCGGGCCATTCCTGACCGGATGGCTGACGACCGTCATGGGGAGTGTCGGCCACGCCGTCAGCGTCGTGGCGCTGATCTACGTCGTGGGGCTGCTCGTGCTGCCGTTCGCGATTGAGACGAGGGGTCGGCCGCTGCCGGAGTGAGACCCAGGTCGAGATTGCGGTGCTGGTCGAGCGGGGAATTCCGTCGCCCCGCTGAACCGTGGCCGCACCCGTGACCGTCTTAGTGCTTGTGCCCGGCGGTCGGGAGCGGCGAACCGGGCTGATCCGGCATCGGCCGTGAGCGGACCATGTAGACGCCCGCGACCAGCACCATGATGACCGCCACGTTCAATCCGACGTCCATCATGTAGCGGTCAAACAGGTCGGGTGAGATCTCAGGCAGATGAGACAACTCGGCGCCGGCGGTCAGGATGCGCCGCGAGCAGGCGATGACCCCGACGGCCAGGTAGGGCTCCAGTGCGAGGATCCCGGTCTGCAGAAACCGGATGACCGTGCGGTACAGCTCGAGCAGAATGATGACCAACAGCAGGTCGTTCAAGAGTCGAAGGCCGGCCGGCAGGAGATTCGCCTGGTTCGCCGCAACGATGAACGTGTACCAGCTTTGCACGAAGATCAACATGCCCAGCAACAGCAGGCTGAAGCCGGCCGTGACGTAGCCCCAGACATCCAGCCATTCCATCCAGGAGACAATCTTGCACGGCCAGTGCTTCATCCCTTCCATGCGATCAGCCATAGGTCTCCTCCCACCGTGCTCGACGGTGCGTGGTTACGCCGTTCCCTGGGGTCCGGATTCGGCCCCCGAAGTTTCCGGCCCCGGTCCGCGCAGTTTCCCGAATTTCAGTTCGCGCATCGAACTCAGTGTCAGCGAATGTCCGCAGCAGCGGATTTCCTTGAAGCCCGCCCCCCCGTCGATGATCATCACGCGCAGTCCGCATGAATCGGGGTAGAGTTTCTTTTCATCGAGGATCACCGAGATGGGCAGGTGCCCTTTTTTCCGCCCCAGCGAGGAGCCGAGCTCGGTGACGACATCCTCCTCGGTCAACTCGTGGTCGCAGCAGAGCACTTTCTCGAACCCCGCCCCGCCTCCCATGACCTTGATGGTCAGGCCGCAACTGCCCGGGTGCCGCTTGTGTTCGTCGATCAGATCGCCTTTCTTAACCGCCATGTCTCACCGTGGTTCACCCCGCGCCTTCCGGTTCACGCCTCACGTGTTGCCTGCGCCGCGTCCATCCCGCGTTGTTCATCGACCCGTTGGAAAATCACCAGGCCGATAATGAAGAAGGCCGCCATCGACAGCACGGCCCAACGCTGGTTACCGGTCCAGGCCGTCACTTCGCCGTACACGATCGGGCCGAGGACGGCGGCGAACTTGCCGATGACGGTGAAGAAGCCGAACAGTTCGCCCTGCTTGCCCGGCGGCACAAAGCGTCCGATCAAGGCCCGGCTCGTGGCCTGGTTGGCGCCGAGCACGGCGCCTGCCACGAGGCCGATTGCATAAAACTGTGCGTGGGTTTGCACGGACGCCGCTGCCAGCACGACCCCGATCCAGATCACCAGCGTGAAGCGGATCGTGCGCACCGAGCCGATGCGATCGGCCAGCAGGCCGAACCCCACCGCGCCCAGCCCAGCCGTCACCTGCGTAATGAGGAAATAGATAATCAGATCGCCCGGAGAAAAGTCCAGGACTTTATTGGCAAAAATGGCGGAGGCGACGATGACGGTGTTGATCGCGTCCGTGTAAATCAGGTAGGCGACGAGGAACCGCGTGAGATCCCGGAAGCGTCCGATCGCCTTCGCCGTGGCAGAGAGCCTGGCGAAGGCTTCGCGCCAGGCGGGGACGCCCGCGGCCAACGGCTGTGGGATGGCGCGCTCGCGGAGCCAGAACAGGGTCGGGAGCGAGGCGAGCAGAAAAAATACGGCGACGACCGCGAAGCTGGACCGATAGCGCGCCAGGTTTTCCTCCACGAAGCCGCCCGTGATGAACGGGTAGGCCAGGGCCAGGGACAGGAGTCCGCCGGCATAGCCGAGTCCCCACCCGTAGCCCGAGATCCGTCCCATCGTCGCCGGCGTGGTGATCTCGACCAGAAAGGCGCTGCAAAACAGAAAGCCCAGCTCGAAGGCGATGTTGGCGAGGCCGAACAGCAGCAGGCCCAACCAGACGTCGCCGCGTTCCACGAAGGCGAGCAGCGCGGTGCAGACGACGCACACGAGCGTGGAGACGATCAGCAGCGGGCGCTTGATGGCCCGCGCATCGGCCAGCGCCCCCAGCGGGGGGGAGAGCAGGGCGACCACCAGCATGGAGAGCGCATAGCCCCAGAACCAGACCCGCTCCGCCGTCGTGCCCCCGAGGTCGGCCGCCACGACCTGGACGAAATACACGCTAAAGGCGACGGTGATGATGAGGGTGGTGAACGAGGAGTTGGCGAAATCGTACAGGCACCAGGCCCAGAGTTCCTTCGGCCCGGCGGGCGGGAGCGCCTCGCGAGGTGCGACCGTCACGATTGCGCTTTCGAGATCCGTTCGTGCGCGCGCCGGATCGTGTCCAGCAGCACCTGGTGCGTCCGGCATCCCACGACCAGTTGGGCCACGCTCGGGTCTGCCGGCAGATGCGAGTGCAGGAACGTTTGCTTGAGGGCGGCGACTCTGCGCACGGAGGCTGCGAGGCGGTCCGGAGGGATGATCCCGCTCTCGACCGCCTTGCGCACGGCGTCCATGGCGGTGATGGCGCGGCCACGGTCCTTGCAGATCAGGAGCAAGTCGGCGCCGGCCAGGAAGGCCTGCACCGCGGCATCGCCGATGCCGTGGTGATCACTGATCGCGTGCATCTCCAGATCGTCGGTGACGATCACCCCGTCGAATCCCCATTGGTCCCGCAGCAGGCCGGTCAGAATCGTGGGGGACAGCGTCGCCGGCCGCTGCGCATCCAGGGCCGGGTACAGGACATGCGCGGTCATGAGCGTGGCGAGGCCGTTGGCGATGGCAAAATGAAAGGGCGGCAGCTCCCGCTCGAGCAGCTGGTCCATGGAGGCCTCGACGGCCGGCAGCTCCTTGTGCGAGTCCTTGCTGGTGTCGCCGTGGCCGGGGAAGTGCTTGCCGCAGGCCACCACGCCCTTGCCCTGCAGGCCGCGGATGGCGGCCAGTCCCAGTGTGGCGACGAGCTGCGGTTCGGTGCCGTAGGCCCGGTCGCCGATGATCGGATTGTCCGGGTTGCTGTGGACGTCGAGGACGGGCGCCATGTTCATGTTGATGCCCACGGCGCGCAGCTCGGCCGCGGTGATCGAGGCGGCCGCATAGGCCAGCTCCTCGGAGCGGCAGGCGCCGATGAGGCCGCAGGGAGGGAAAATGGTAAACCCTGTCGGCAGACGGGAGACGCGGCCGCCCTCCTGGTCGATCGCGATCAGCAGCGGGAAGTGCGGCGAGCGGGCTTGCAGGCCGTTGGTCAGTCCGACGATCTGCGCGGGATCCTGGAGGTTCCGGGCGAAGAGGATCATGCCGCCGGGCTTGTACTCGGCCTGCAACTCGGCCCACTCCGGCGAGACGGTTGTCCCGTCGAAGCCGAGCATGAAGAGCTGTCCGATCTGTTCGGCTAAATTCACGCGGAGGCCCGGTGCGTGAGGAGCTTAGGCACTCTGGTCGATCAAGTACTGAATCAACAGTCGCGTCCCGATCCCCGTCGGGCCCTTGGGGAGGTAGGCCCGCTCGCGCTCGCTCCAATCGGTGCTGGCGATGTCGAGGTGCACC
>JBFGRH010000114.1:0-6746 GCA_041563795.1 Nitrospiraceae bacterium
ACGAGGGGATCGCGCTCCGCGAGGCCGGCGTCCGCTCGCACATCCTCCTCATGGGCGCGCTCTTCCCGGAGCAGTTTTCGGAAGTCGTCGCCCACGACCTGACGCCGGTCCTCTTCGAGTCCTCCCTGTCGGATGAATTTGCCAAGCATCTTGCGGGACCCTCCACGCCCTACCCGGTCCATCTCAAGATTGAAACCGGCATGGGGCGCCTCGGCCTTGACCCGGAAGAGGCGGCGGCCCTCCTCCAATCGCCGGTCTTTCGGGGGTCCTTGAAGGCAGAGGGACTGATGACGCATCTGGCGGATTCGGACAATGCCGACCCGGCCTACACCGTGACGCAACTCGAGCGATTTCGCGCCGTGATCCGCTATGCGCAGGCTGAAAAACTCTCCCCGCCCCTCATCCACGTCGCCAACAGCGGAGCGATTCTGGGCCATCCCGAGGCCCGCTTCACCGCCGTGCGGCCCGGCATCATGCTCTACGGCTACCACACGGCCACGCACCTGAATCCGGCGCCGCAACTGCATCCCGTGATGTCGCTGACGACCAGGGTGGTCCAGGTGCGCAAACTCAAAGCGGGAGAGAGCACGAGTTACGGCCGCACCTACGTGGTGCGCCGGCCCTCCCGGATCGCCGTCCTGCCCCTGGGCTATGCCGACGGCTACAGCCGGTTGCTCTCCAATAAGGCCGAAGTGCTGATTAACGGGAAGCGCGCCCCCGTGGTCGGGCGCGTCTGCATGGACATGTCTATGGTGGACGTGACCGATGTCCCCGGTGTCTCAGCCGGCAACGAGGTGACGGTGATCGGCCGGCAGGAGAGTCAGCAGATCACCGCATCAGACCTGGCCGCCTGGCAGGGAACCATCGCCTACGAGGTCCTGTGCAAGATCGGAAATCGTGTGACGAGAATCTATAAAGAAGATCAGTAAATCGACACGTTACGATCAGGACTTCATCTTTCTCTTTAAACGCTTCTCGACGCTGGCAACCTTCCCCTCCAACCGGCCACGGTGGCCTTTCCGGTAGTCCACCTTGATCGTGCAGGAAATCCGGTTACAGTCCCTTTTCATCCGCTCGTAGCACTTCCGGACCACGCGAAAGACGTCATCCCATTCCCCTTCCAGCACCGTCCCCATCGGGTTCAGCCGGTAGGCCACCCCACTGCGATCGATGATGTCGAGCGAGCGCGCCACATACCCCCCCACGCTCTCCCCCTTGCCCAACGGCGACATGCTGAATTCCAGAAGAACCATTTCGATCGCTCCTTTATGTTTTCGCCTTACGTTCGTCCAACCAGGCTTTCGGATACTCGATGCTTCCCTTCAGCTTGAACCCGCTCACGGCGTCCCTGAGCAGGATCCTGCGCCGCTCCACGTCCTCCTCCGATTCCAGCACGCCCTCCCGGACGGACGACAGCCACTCAAGAAAGGACTGGAACGTTTCGTCGAAGATTTCCTCCATGTCCTGCCGCAACCGACTGGCCAGCGCGGGCGCCGTGCCGCTGGTACTCACCGCGCAGCGCAGGTGCCCCCGGCTCACCAGCGCCGGCATCCAGGCATTCGAATAGCCCGGCTGGTCCAGCGAACAGAGCAGAAATCGCTCCTTTAACGCGAGCTCGTACAGGTCACGCGAAAACTCCTCGTCGCTTCGCAGCGTGTTGACGACGAGAAACGCGCCCTCGGCGTCCTGCCCCCGGAACAACCGCACACGATGAATCACCTTCGCGGCGGCGGTCAGCTTGCGCAGCGCATCGTTCAGCGTGGGGCTCACGACCGTCACCTTGGCGCCGGCATCGAGCAGCCGTTGCACCTTGTCGGCCGCTTCTTCCTCGCCGCCCAGCACCACGCAGGGCCGCCCCTTCACATCCAACGTAATCGGAAAACCAGGATTCGCCATAACATATCCTCTCCGGTTAGACTCGGCGCCGTATCATACAATATGCGCTTCCCATTTTTCACACTGCCTCTGTATAATGCGCCCCGTTCACGAAATCATTTCTTAGAGGGACCAGGTGGAAAAACAGACCCTCCAGACAATCGCCATGGCAGGCGGAATCATCGGCCTCGCCGCCGTGGCCGCCTACATGGGTTTGGCGCATGGCTGCGAAGCGCCCAACGCGCAGAGCACCATCGCCGGGCGTGTGACCGTCGCACCCGAGCTGGCGTCGAAGATCAGCCCGACCGACACGCTCTTCGTCATTGTCCGCCGCCCGGGCGGCCAGCCCCGCCCCTTGGCCGTCAAACGCATTGACGGGCCCAAGTTCCCGGTAACCTTCGAGATTACCGCCGCCGATGTCATGGTTCAGGGCACGGAACTGCGCGGCATGGTGGATGTCGTCGCGCGGGTGGACAAGGACGGGATGGCAGGCCAGCCGCAGCCGGGAGACCTGGAAGGCCAGTATGACAAGAACCCGACGTTACCGGGCGGAAAAGACCTCGAGATCGTAATTACGAAAGTCTATTGAAGAAGGCTACGGCGACGAATCCGTATCTGCATCCAACTCCATATTCCAATATAAATAATCCCGCCAGCTTTCCGGCGCATTTCGAATCCCAATCGTAATCGTAATCACCGGGTTCCATCGCGGCTTGACCGGTTTTCGGATCAGCTTCATGTGGGCTTCGTCCGGCGTCCGGCCGCTCTTGCGGTTATTGCACCGCCAGCAGGCGGTTACGATATTCTCCCAGGTCTTCTTGTCGCCCTTGGCGATCGGCACGACGTGGTCGAAGGTCAGGTCTTCGGTCCGGAACTTGTGGTTGCAGTACTGGCAGGTATAGCCGTCCCGGGTGAAGATATTGATACGGGAGAACTTGACCGCCCGGTGGCTGTCCTTCAGTTTGACCAGCTTGAGCAGCCGCATCACCGCGGGCAGCTTGATCGTGATGGAGACACCGTGGATGTCCCGGTCGTACACCTCCAGGACTTCCACTTTCCCCTGCCAGAGCAGCGCGATCGCCTTCTGCCAGTGAACGACACGGAGCGGTTCGTAGGTCGAGTTGAGGAGCAGTGTCATTTCCATGCGTCGCGACTTTGCCTCCCTACTCTAAGAATCAGCATGAAGGGGCCAGACACACTAGTACGGATTTATGCCATAGCGTCGGCGCCAAATCAAGCAGGTGGGCACAATCGTAACCGGCCAGGCTTGCAGTTTGCCAGGTCATCTCAGTATCCTACGCGGCTTCGAGGTTCCCATGTCCAAACGTATTACCGTCGCCAAACTTGCCGATCTGCCACCCGGAGAATGCCTCCCGGCCAAGGCCGGGAAGATCACCGTGGCGCTCTTCAACCTCGGCGGCACGGTCTTCGCGCTGGACAACACCTGCCCCCATGCCGGTGGCCCGCTCGGGGAAGGATTCCTGGACGGCGACTGCGTGGAATGTCCCTGGCACGGCTGGCGGTACAACGTCAGAACGGGCGAACGGCCGGAGAACCCTGAGATCAAAGTCGACTGCTTCCCCGTCCACATCGATGGGGACTCGATTCAGGTCGAGGTCCCCTGAAGATAGTTATCAGCTTTCAGCAGTCAGTTGTCAGCCTCCGGAACTGATAACTGAGAACTGATCACTGTAGACTTCTTCGAAGCTACCGCGGTTCGATCAACGGAATCCGCCCGCTCTCATCAATCGGCATCAAACTTTCGGCCGGCATCGAGATGGCCATCACGGCCTTCCTCGCCACGTCCGCCTGCCACTGGTAGTCCCGTTCAAACCATTGCTTCGTCGTGCTCTGCTCGCGCATCGTCACCGCGACCATGTACCGGTCTCCGCCCATATGCTTCACCGTCCATTCCCCGATGCGCACCCCTCGATCCTGCTCCGCGACCAGCCGGACATGCTCGTTGATGGCTTGCAGCAGGGTCGGCGCGCCCAGCGCCCGGTGCGTCTGCACCAGGGCCATGGCCTCCGCTGCGCGCGGATCGGCCATCGGGTTCAGCGTCGGCGGCTTCAGCGCCCACCAGGCGCCACCTCCGAGCACCAACAGAACGAGCACGCCATAATGCACATAGCGGCTGAGGGACGACGGGCTCGCTGGTTCTGATGACGTTGAAGAGGCTGAGACGTCCGGCTTATCGGGATCGGATGCTATGGCGCCCTCCTCCTCCCCCCGCAGCGTGTCGGCCGGGAGCCGGCGACGCGGGGAAATGCCGGAGGCGGATGGTGTTTTCCAGCGCCTGCCGCTCGCGCACCACTTGGTCATACACCGTGTTGCCGGAAGCACCACGCGCAGGCCCGGGGAAGAACGAGGGAGCCGGCACGCCGATTCCCGGCATCCCCTGGGCCCGTAGCTCGCGGTTATGCTGCGCGAGAAAGTGCTTGAAGGCTTCCACCGGAGAGGTCGTGCCCGGGTACCACCAGAAGCCGTGGACCGTATTCCCACTCACGAACAGCGGCGACAGCAGGGGCACCCACAGGTATCGCCCACCCACCGGCTCATCCGGACGCCCCAGCACGACGAGCGGCAGGTTGAGGTCGTGCGGGTCCACCGGTTCCGGACGCACGGACGGTTGTATCTCTTGCGATGCGGGCGCCGGCTCTTCCACGGGGCTGCCCGAATCGGCCAGCGCCGAAGGCTCGAACCGATGCACTTGAATCTGGCTGCGGCTGGTCGGCGGGGGAACCCGGCTCGGGTCGTCAGTCATCACCATCGTGCCGTTTCCGTCAATCCAGCTGTAATAGTCGTTGGCGGACCCGGCCGGGGGCAGGCCCAACACGGCGATCAGCAGGACGCTTCCGGCAATCCACGACACGCTGCGATATTCGCCATTCATGGGTTCAGAATACCCCTGGGCTGCCCCCCCGTCAACGGGCCGATCGGCCCTCTTAGCCACGGTTGCCGACGGTGAAGTCGATGTGTTACAACTAGCGCACTTTCGATGATCTGACGCGAGGATACTGACTGCCCGGTTATGAAGTTTTTCATCTATTCGGACAACCTCAACCCCACCCAGCTCAAGCGACGGGCCCCGGAACACAAGCCGGTCGGCAAGGCCTACCTGTCGGACCATGCGATTCATTTTTGCCGCTGGTCCTCCCAGTGGCGGTGCGGCCTGCCGAGCATTACCCCCTCGCCTGGTGAAAAGGTCTGGGGCATGATCTTCGAGATTACGGACGAGGACCTCAAGCTCCTGGACAAATTTGAAGACGAGGTTCCTGAAGGGGCCTATACCCACCTCACGGTCAACGTCATTACCGAGGAGGGGGACAGGGAGCTGGTCACCACCCACGTCGCCAAGCCCATCGGCAAGTTCAAGCCGAAGGAACATTACCTGGACTGGGTCCTTAAGGGATTGAAACACTGGAAGATGCCCGAGGAATGCATCGAACAATGGAAATCATTCACGCCGAGGTGAGTTCGCGGAAGTAAACAGTCATCAGTTCACAGTTATCAGGTTGATGCCCAATAGACTGAATACTGAAAACTGATAGCTTTGTTACTAACCCAAAGGAGAGCCCAATGCCGAAGCCAAAGCACCATATCATCGTCTGCACGAATACCCGGCCTCCCGGCCATCCCAAGCCGTCCTGTGGCGCACAGGGCTCGCCCCAGCTGCTTGCGGCCTTCAACATGAAACTCATGGAAGCCGGCATCATGCCCGGCGAAGTGCTCGTCACCGGTTCGACTTGCCTGGGCCCCTGCGAGCAGGGTCCGACCGTCGTCGTCTATCCGGACGACGTCTGGTACACGAAGGTCAAGGAAGCGGACGTGGCCACCATCATCAACGAGCACATCAAGGGCGGCAAGCCGGTCGCGGCGCTCAAGCCAAATTCCGTCTGGGGCTAAGGCCGGTAGCAGTCGTGGCTCTCTCGGCTCCGCATGAACACAAGGAGCATGCGCCTCGCCAGGCGTCGTGTTTCGTCATCACCTGCTCCGACACCCGCACGCCGCAGTCCGACACCAGCGGCTACCGCATCATGGTCATGCTCAGGGACGCGGGCCATTCGGTCGCGTCCTACCAGATCGTCAAGGACGAGCCGTCGAAGATCAAGGCCGCCATCAAGAAGGCCGTCAAGAACAAGAAAGTCCAGGCCATCATCATCAACGGCGGCACCGGGATCGCCAAGCGGGACTCGACATTTGAGGCGATCGAGGATTTGCTGGAAAAGAAGCTGGATGGATTCGGCGAGGTGTTCCGCGCGCTGACCTACCAGGAGATTGGCTCCCCTGCCATCATGACGCGGGCGGCCGCGGGCACTTACAAGGGACGGATTATCTTTTCAACTCCGGGCTCCGAAAACGCCGTCAAACTCGCCATGGAGAAGTTGATCCTGCCGGAACTGGGACACATCCTGCAGCAACTGAGCAAATAGCTAGTGGAAAGACTCAGTAGTAGCCTGCTCATTTTTTGCTCGCACCTGTTTGCTGGAGCGCGTAGTGCCACACGCGATTCCTTCCTCCCACCAGAAGGGTTTCAGTGCCTCCCGAATTAAATGAAAGTGGTGTAAGTGACGAGCCAGCTTCCGCGAGAATTTCTTGAAATACAAGAGACCCAGAGGTATCAAAAATGTATAGAATTGACCTCTGCCATATCTCCATACTCCAGAGGACTGCAAAATATGGAGCCTGGTTCCGGTAAAATTTTACCAATGTTCCCTTTATCCCTCCCAGCCGGTCGGCATGGGGTGCGGAAAACTGAGCAACGTTTTTGCCATCAAAATCCAAAAGCCAAATCGTGTCATTTTCACAATGCAAGAGATATTGCCTGTCCGTAGTCCGCGGCCATCTTGCAACAGAGAAGTGGGAAAAGT
>JBFGRH010000115.1:0-6609 GCA_041563795.1 Nitrospiraceae bacterium
GAGGTGCCGATCGTGTTGGCGATCCGCTTGGCGTCGGCCTGCGTGCGCGCCCCGGTCACGGCGATTTTCACGACCTTGGTCACGCCCTCCCCGTCGCGGATGACCTTCATGGCCAGGTCGTGACAGACCCGGTCCAGCAGCCGCTGGAAGGCCGCCAGCGCGGACGATCTCTTGCGCAGGGTCCGGTTACCGGCCAGGCCGTTGGCCAGGCACAGCACCGTGTCGTTGGTGCTCGAGTCGCCGTCCACCGAAATGCAGTTGAACGATTTCGCCACGGCAGCGGCCAGGGCCTGCTGGAGTGCCGAGGACTCGATGGCCGCGTCCGTCGTCACGTAGGCCAGCATGGTGGCCATGTCGGGGTGGATCATGCCGGAGCCCTTGGCCATGCCGCCAACGGTGACCGTTCTTCCGCCGATGCGCGCGCTGTAGGCGGCTTCCTTGGTCCTCAGATCCGTGGTCAGGATCGCCTTGGCTGCGTCGTGGCCGCCGGCCCGCCGCAACTGCGCGATGGCCGCCGGCACACCCCGTCTGATCCTGCCCATGGGCAGGAGTTGGCCGATCACGCCGGTCGAGCCGACGAAGACCGTGTGGGGAGCGAGATTCAGGCGCTTCGCGACGAGCAGGGCCATCTCGACCGCGTCGGCGTAGCCCTGCCGGCCGGTCACGGCGTTGGCGTTGCCGCTGTTGACGAGGACAGCCCGGGCGGTCCTGCGGCGCAGCTTCTGGCGGTTGAGCGTGACCGAAGCCGCCGCGAGCCGGTTGGTCGTGAAGACGCCGGCGACCGGACCGGTGCGTTCGGAGACCAGCAGCGCCAGGTCGGGCAGGCGTTTCTTCTTGATGCCGCAGTGGATGCCGGCCGCCGTGAACCCTCGCGGCGCGGTTACGCCTCCGCGTACCCTTGTCACGGGATCGCGCGTCATGTTGATTGAATCGGAAGCCGTGCAACCGAGGACGGGAACGTCACACTCATGGCCGACGTGCCCATGGCCAAACTACTCATGGATAGGCCCCGGGTGCGGAAATGCCCATGTCCTCGGGGAAGCCCAGCATCAGGTTCATGGCCTGGATGGCCTGGCCTGCCGCGCCCTTGATC
The DNA here is from genome assembly GCA_041563795.1 of Nitrospiraceae bacterium. Classification (GTDB taxonomy): domain Bacteria; phylum Nitrospirota; class Nitrospiria; order Nitrospirales; family Nitrospiraceae; genus 2-02-FULL-62-14. The sequence goes on from JBFGRH010000115.1 coordinate 1,094, forward strand.
AGGTTGTCCAGCGCCGCAACGGTCACGACCCAGCCGGCCCGCTGATCCGCGAACACCGACACGTCGCAGTAATTCGACCCCCGCACGTGGCGCGGGTTGGCCGAGACGTCGCCGTCATGGATGCGGATGAACCGCTCTCCCTTGTAAAAATCCTTGTAGAGCGCGCGTAGTTGCTCAAGCGGCATCGGATCCACCAGCCGGCAGTAGGCGGTGCTCAGGATGCCCCGGTTCATCGGAACCAGGTGGGGCGTGAAGGCGACCGTGACCGGTTGGGCCGTGCCCTTCGCCTTCCCGTGCCGCCCCGCCAAAAGGGACAGTTCCTGCTCGATTTCCGGAATGTGCCGGTGCTGGCCGATCTTGTAGGCTTCGAGCGATTCGTGTGCCTCCGGAAAATGATAGGGCAGGGCTGGGGTTCTTCCGGCGCCGGAGATCCCGGACTTCGCGTCGATGACAATGGTCTCGAGGTGAATCAACCCCTTCGCGACCAGCGGCGCCAACTGCACGATGGCCGCGGTCGGGTAGCAACCGGGCGAGGCCACGAGCCTGGCCTTCTTGATGGCCTCCCGGTGAAATTCCGGCAGGCCGTAGACGGCCTGCTTCAGCAACTCTTGCTGGTCATGCCGCGTCTTGTACCAGGTTTCGTAGACGGCCTGGTCCTTGAGCCGGTAGTCCGCGCTGAGGTCCACCACGTGTTTCCCGGCGGCGATGCAGGCCGCGACCGGCTGGAGCGACTTGGTGTGGGGGAGCGCGAGGAAGACCGCGTCCACCCGCTTGGCGATGGATTCCGGCGCCAGGGCCTCGAAGGTCAGCGGCACGACCGAGGCCAGCGAGGGAAACATCGCCGAGACCGGTTTGCCGGCCGATTGCTCCGACGTGACCGCCGTAATGGTCATCCGCGGATGCCCGGCCAGCAGGCGCAACAATTCTCCGCCGGTATAGCCACTGGCTCCGACGACCGCCACCTTGATTGTCTCTTTGCTCATTGTGTCCCTACCACCAGGATGTTGAAAAAGGTCTCCAGCTTTGTTCTCGCATCGCTCGGACCCTCAACGTACCGAAAAACGTACGCCTCGGGCCCTCGCTCGTTGCGGCCTCGCTGGAAGACCTTTTTGAACATCCTCAAAATCCCGTCCCATAGGCTTGGTTGTGTCGGGCTGCCTGGAAGCCTCTGCGACCTTCCTTATAATGTGACCATACAAAAAAGGGAAGGCCTGAAGCCTTCCCTTTTCCGTACACTCTGCTTCAGAGGATTACCGCTTCGAGTACTGGAAGCGCTTGCGGGCGCCCTTCTGTCCGTACTTCTTCCGTTCCTTGACGCGCGAATCGCGGGTCAGCAAGCCTTCCTTTTTCAACGCTTCACGGGTCGCCGGCGTCATCGACACCAGCGCCTTGGCGATGGCGTGCCGCAGCGCGCCGGCCTGTCCGGTCGTCCCGCCGCCGTAGACGGTGGCGCGCACGTCGTATTTGCCGAGCATCCCCGCGACCTCGAGCGGGTACTGCACGATGGTCCTCAGCGTCGGCCTGGGGAAGTACTGTTCCAGCGGCCTGGTGTTCACGACCACCTGGCCCTCGCCGGGTGTGACCCAGGCCCGGGCGATGGCGTTCTTGCGCTTGCCTGTCGCGTACTGTGTGGCTGCTCCCATAATCTCCGTCGTCTCCTTCTTGTGTCCCTATGTAATCTGACTGCCGTTATAAGGCAAGCGATTCCGGGTGCTGCGCCGTGTGCGGGTGCTCGGTCCCGGGGTAGATTTTCAGCTTCCGGGCCATTTGCTTGCCCAGCGGATTCTTCGGCAGCATGCCCTTGATGGCCGTCTCCAGCAGCGCCGTGGGGTCCTTCTTATGCACGTGCTCGGCCGTGGCGGACTTCAGCCCGCCGGGGTAGCCGGTGTGCTGCCGGTAGAGCTTGGTTTTCATCTTCCCGCCGGTCAACCGGACCTTGCCCGCGTTGACCACGACGACATGATCGCCGGTGTCCACGTTCGGCGTGAAGGTCGGCTTGTGCTTGCCGCGCAGGATGGATGCGACCCGCGCCGCCAGCCGCCCCAGCGTCTTGCCGTTCGCGTCCACCACGTACCACTTACGCACCGTCTCCAATGGCTTCGCCTGATAGCTTCCCATGATTCCTGCTCCTGCCTTTCTCTGCTCGGACTCTTCGATTGACCGGGCTGCGGTCACCCGCCGGCGCCGGTGTGCTTCGTCCCCAGTTTTTCCAGCCACGATTCCAGCGAGTTGCCGCCCCGTTGCTGGAGCACGTCCGCCGTGACGTAGATCGGGCTGTGGGTTCTGATCGCCAGCGCGATGGCGTCGCTGGGCCGCGCATCCACCGTGCGCTCCGCACCTTGCGACGTCAGGTGGATGGACGCGAAGTACGTGTTGTTCTTCACATCCGTCACGACCACCTTCGACACGGCCAGATTCAGGTGCTCCAGCATGCTGCGGAGCAAATCGTGGCTCATCGGCCGCGGCGTCGGCGCATCGTCCATCGCCAGCTTGATCGCGTTGCCTTCCGCGGCGCCCACCCAGATCGGCAGGACCTGGGCCGTGCGCTCCTCGCGCAGGATGACGATCTGCGTCTCGGTATTGGGGTCTGCCACCACCCCGTGCACGGTCAGCTTCGTCAGGTCTTTATGGCCGTTCTGTCCCATTCCGTACCCCAGCGCACCGGTCGACTGATTCCGCGCAAGACGTGCGACTCAACAGCTTCGGATCTATGTTCCGGATGATGGAAGACCGATGGCGATCGAGGAGGCCGCGGGAAGCGGTGCCGCTCACGTCAAGTCTCGTTTTTTCCAAAATCTTCCGGCTTGAGATTCTCCAGCCACTGGTCCAGATCGTCCGAGGCCTGCTTGCGAAGCACCTCTTCGTTGGCGAAGATCGGGGCCTTCGCGCGGAGCGCCAGCGCGATGGCATCGCTGGGGCGCGCGTCGATGGAATACTCCGAGTCCTCGTACATCAGATGGACCTTGGCGAAATAGGTGTTGTCCTTCAGGTCGGAAATCACCACGCTGATCACCTTGGCATCCACCGCGTCCAGGATCGCTTTCATCAAATCATGGGTCATCGGGCGGGGGGTCGTCACGTCTTCCAGCGCGAAGCTGATCGAGCTGGCTTCGGGTTTCCCCACCCAGATCGGAAGCATGTCGCTGTTGTCTTCGTCGCGCAGAATCACGATAAACGTGTTGTTATAGGGGTCGAACATCAGCCCCCGGACTTTCATTTGTGCAATCATGGGCGCCGTCGACCTCGTGCGTAACACGCTGAGATTTCAGCGCCACTCTAGCATTTGGTTTTCCGCTTTGTCAACGAAACCGGAGCCCGATTGGGCCTGCTCACCGCGGAAGATTGGCGAGGTCGAAGGCGCGACCCGAAATGGCGGGCGAGGAACGCGCGGCGAGATGCAGCAGGGCGCGGGCGGCCACGGAGGGATCGCGCAATTTGCGTCGATCCTCGCGCGGGTAGGCCTGGGCCCGCATCCTGGTGCGGGTCCCTCCCGGATTAAAGGTGATCACGCAGACGCCGTAGGGCCGGAGTTCATCGGCCAGGACCTGGGACAGCCCCTCGACGCCGAACTTGGAGACGGCATAGGCGCCCCACCCGGCCCGGCCGGTTCGTCCGACCGAGGAGGAGACGGTCAGGATGCATCCGCGCCGCTGTCGTGCCATGACCCGCGCGGCTTCCTGCGTGACAAAGAATGTTCCGGTGAGATTGATGCGCAGCACTTGTTCCCACGCGCGGTGCGGATACCGGGCGAGGGGCACCCGCGGCCCCAGGATGCCGGCGTTATTAATGAGCACGTCCACGCGGCCGTAGCGGCGCAACGCCAGGTTCACCAGGGCGCGGGCCTGGCGGCCGGATCCGATGTCCATCGCGCGTGCGACGGCTTCGCCTCCACCGGCGCGGATCGCCACACAGGCCGCGCGCAGTTCGCTGCCGGTCCGCGCACAGAGCACGACACGTGCGCCCGTGCGCGCGAACAGCTCGGCCGTCGCCCGGCCGATGCCGCGTCCGGCTCCCGTGATGATCACGACGGGGCGATCATCGCGACGTCCGGATTTTGCGGCTGACGACTTGCGGGCGTTCTTGCGTGGCCGGGCGGGACGCGTCATGGGCGGTGACGACCCACGATCACAAGGGACAGGGGACGGGAACGGCCGAGCCTATTGCGGTTTGAAATTTTCCTGCACCTTGGAGGTATCCACGGCCTCGCCGAGCTTGAGAAAGGCCCGCATGTGCTTCTTGACCGTTTCCCTGCCGCTCTCATCGCCGAGGTTGATCTGATACTCATTGATGACCATGACCCGCATCCCTTCCCATTCTTTCCAGCAGGGCTGGCAGATCTTGGCCTTGATCTCCGCTTCGAGCTTGCCCATGAACAACGGAGCGGTGATGGGCTCACCGTCTTTTCCGCATTTGGCGCAGTGCACGGCCATTGGAGGCTCCTTCGCATATGATGAGGTTGTGTGCGAACGGCGCGATTGTAGCAGACGAATCCGACGAAAGAAAAGAGGGGCGGGGGTTCGGTTGACCGGTGGGGGCGATCATGTTAGGACAGGATCGGCCTAGAGCGAAACGCGACGCCCGGATGGCGGAACTGGCAGACGCGCCAGACTCAAAATCTGGTTCTCGCAAGAGAGTGGGAGTTCGATCCTCCCTCCGGGCACCATCCCTCGCTTGGCGTGTGCCGCCGCCTATTCAGGTTGTAGCGTGATTGAGGCGGCGGATAAACACCTCCAGTTCCTTGCTGTCCACCTAGAACAACGAGCTTGCTAAGCCGTCGCCTTATTATCGGTTTATGTAACTGAGGCGACGGAGAAAACCCTCCAGTGTCTTGCGGTTCATCTTCCCTGTGCCGCGGCCTATATTTCGTTTTATCGGAATTGACGCGAGCGGGGAAACCCCTCCAGTGTTCTTATCGTTTCTGCCGATGAAACCTCTCTCCTGTTTCGCAATCCGTAGCCACCTTCGGCATCGCCAGGCCCACCGCCTGTACGTAGGTTATGGGCATTTAATGTCCGGAAAATCCTGACTTTTTGCCGGTTGCCGTGCTCCGGCCAGATCCCCAGAATACCCCTTGACACGGCTTGAGGGTTGGCCTATAGTGCGACCTGCTTAAACGAGGATGCAGCTAGCAATTGTCGTTACTTATTGACCCCTTTATCGTTCAACTCACTAAGGAGGCAGCACATGCGTAACGTGTTGGCACTAGGAGCTGTGGTTCTTTTCGTCGGCTCCGTGAGTGTGGCAGTGGCCCAGGAGCGTGGGCAGCAGACAGCCGGGTTCGGCGTCGGCAACGGTGTCGGAGACATTTCCGGCAGCCCGGGTCGGGTGCAGGCGTTTGATAAGAGCGCCTTCCTCGAGCGCTTGTCGCAGGCCGAGACAATCTACGGACGCGTTCTGGCGATTGACCTGCCTGGTAACAAGATCCACCTCGAGGGCGGTGGCAGCTCTCACGATGAGGGCCGCGCGGGCGGTGGAGCCATGAACTACCGGACCGCCTATATCGACGACAAGACCAA
>JBFGRH010000116.1:0-6503 GCA_041563795.1 Nitrospiraceae bacterium
CATCACGGCGGACGTGCCGCCGGACACGCTGGCCATCGCGCGGGTACCACAAGTCAACCGGCCGGGCTGGGCCTCGCGCCGGCGCGCGGTGCTCGCGGGCCGCCCGGCGCCGGCCGTGCGTCCGCTGAAAACCCGCAAGCGGGGCAAGAAGTAACCCATGTGCGGGATCGTCGGATACGTCGGGAACGAGCCGGCCGTCCCCCTGTTGCTGGGCGGGCTGAAGCGGCTCGAGTACCGGGGCTACGATTCGGCCGGCGTCGCCCTGTTGCACGAGGGGAAGATCGACGTGCGCCGCAGCGTCGGCAAGCTGGCGAACCTCGAAAAGGCCCTGACGGACAAGACCCCCACCGGCACCATCGGCATCGGACATACCCGCTGGGCCACGCACGGGCGGCCGTCGGAGCAGAACGCGCATCCGCACCGCTCGGGGTCCTGCGTGCTCGTCCACAACGGCATCATCGAGAACTACCTGGCGCTCAAGCAGCAGTTGCAGCAGGCGGGCTACCGGTTCGAGTCCGAAACGGACACGGAAGTCGTCGCGCATCTCATCGCGCAGCACGTGAAGCAGGGCAAGCAGCTGACCGAGGCGGTGCGCGGGGCCGTGGGGGAAATCCGCGGCAGCTACGCGATCGTTGTCATGTGCGAGGGGGAGCCGGGGACGCTGGTGGCCGCACGCCTGAACTGCCCGCTGGTGGTCGGACGGACCGGCCAGGCGGCCTTCGTGGCCTCGGACGTGATGGCGATGCTGGCGCACACGCGCGACGTCACCTATCTGGAGGAGGGCGACGTCGCGGTCCTGACGGCCACGGACCTGCGCATCGTGGATGCGTCGGGGCAGGCCGTCGTCCGTCCCCCGACGCGCGTCACCTGGGACGCGGAGGCGGCGGAAAAGGGCGGGTATGCGCATTTCATGCTGAAGGAGATCCACGAACAGCCGCAGACGATCCTCGACACGATGCGCGGCCGGTACACGTTCGAGCAGGGGGAGGCGGACCTGCCGGACATCGGGCTGACGGCCGAACAGTTCGCCGAGGTGGGCCGCATCTGGATCGTGGCCTGCGGCACCTCCTGGCACGCGGGGCTGGTGGGGAAATACCTGCTGGAGGAGATGATCCGGACGCCGGTGCAGGTGGACATCGCCTCGGAGTTTCGCTACCGGGATCCCCTCGTTCGGAAGGAGGACCTGTTCATCACGATCTCCCAGTCGGGCGAAACGGCCGACACGCTGGCGGCGGCGCGTGAAGCCAAGGGCAAGGGCGCGCGGGTCGTGTCGATCGTCAACGTGGTCGGCAGCACGCTGGCGCGGGAATCCGACGGCGTCCTCTACACGCATTGCGGCCCGGAAATCGGCGTTGCCTCCACCAAGGCCTTCACGGCGCAGCTTACGGCTCTTTATCTGCTGGCGCTGCACCTGGCGCGCGTGCGCGGCGTGCTCAACGCCAACGACGGCCGGGCCTGGCTGGAACGGGTGGTTGCCCTGCCGAGCCTGGTCGAGCAGATTCTCAAGCGGGAGGACGAGCTGGCGGCGATCGCCGCGCGCTATTACACGAAGCAGAACTTCCTGTACCTGGGGCGCGGGATCAACTACCCGATCGCGCTCGAGGGCGCGCTCAAACTGAAGGAGATTTCGTACATCCATGCCGAGGGTTACGCGGCCGGCGAAATGAAGCACGGGCCGATCGCGCTGATCGACGAGCACATGCCGGTCGTGGTCCTGGCCCCGCGCAACCGGCTCTACGAAAAGACGGTCAGCAACCTCATGGAGGTGAAGGCGCGCCATGCGCCGGTCATCGCCTTCGTGAGCGAGGGGGAGCGGGATTTGGGCGCCATCGCGGACGCGGTCTTCACCATTCCCGACGTGCCGGCGCTGCTCACCCCGATTTTGTACACGGTCGCGCTGCAGCTGCTGGCGTATCATGTCGCGGTGCTGAAGGGGACGGACGTGGATCAGCCGCGGAACCTCGCCAAATCTGTCACGGTGGAGTAATGATGAAGATTACCAAGCAGGACGTCGAGAAGGTGGCCAAGCTGGCGCGGCTCGAGATCACGGAGACCGAGAAGGAGGCCTTCACGCAGCAGCTCAGCGGCATCCTGGCCTACGTCGAAAAGTTGAACGCGCTGAAGACGGCGGGCGTCGAGCCGACCGCCACGGTACTGGGACAGGCGAACGTCTTCCGGGAGGACGAGGCGCGGCCGTCCCTGCCGGTGGAGCAGGCGGTGGCTAACGCACCGGAGTCCGCGCAGGGGTATTTTGTGGTTCCGAAAATCATCGAGGAGAGATAAACACCCATGTTTCGACAGATGTTGCGAGCCAAGATTCATCGCGCGACGGTGACGGATGCCTGCCTGGAGTACGATGGCAGCCTGACGGTGGACGAGGATTTGCTGGATGCGGCGGGCATCCTGCCGTACGAGGCGATCGTCATCTCCAACCTGCACAACGGCGAGCGGTTCATGACCTACGCGATGGCCGGCAAGCGCGGCAGCGGCGAGATCGTCCTGAACGGCCCGACGGCCCGCAAGGGCGCCGTGGGCGACCAGGTGATCATTTTCTGCTACGAGTACTACGGCGAGGACGAGATCAAGCGGCACACGCCGCGGATCATCCGGGTGGACGAGCGCAACCGGATCGCCAGCGACCAGTCCCGGGCCGGGAACAGGGCCAAGCCGAAATGACGGGGCTCCACAAACTCACGCTCGGCGACCTTCAAAAACAATTCACCGCCGGCGCGGTGACGGCACGCGACATCGTGCAGGCCTATATCCTGCGCATCAAGCAGGTCGAGCCGAAGGTCAAGGCGTACATTACCCAGACCATGGACGCCGCCATGGCGCAGGCCGACGGATTGGACGAAAAGCTGAAGGGCTGGCGCCGAACGAAGCCGCTCATGGGCATGCCGATCGCCGTCAAGGACAACATCTGCACGGAGCAGGTCCTGACGACCTGCGCTTCGCGGATTCTCGGCAACTTCATCCCGCCCTACGATGCGACCGTGATCGGGCGCCTGCGCGAACAGGGCTATCTGTTGATGGGCAAGACGAACCTCGACGAGTTCGCGATGGGCTCCTCGACGGAAAATTCCGCCTTCGGGCCAAGCCGGAACCCGTGGAATGTTGCCTGTGTACCGGGCGGATCGAGCGGCGGGTCCGCGGCGGCGGTGGCGGCGGACGAATGCGTGGCGGCCCTGGGTTCGGATACCGGCGGGTCCATCCGCCAGCCGGCCGCGCTCTGCGGCGTGGTGGGATTCAAGCCGACCTATGGCCGCGTGTCGCGGTACGGGTTGGTGGCGTTCGCCTCGTCGCTCGACCAGATCGGACCGATTACGAAGGACGTGACCGATGCCGCGATCATGCTCAACGTGATCGCCGGCCACGACCCGCTCGATTCCACCTCCGCGAACCTGCCGGTGCCGGACTTTACGCGGGCGTTCAAGAAAAAGGACCTGAAAAAGCTCAAGCTCGGCGTGCCGCAGGAGTTCTTCGCCGAGGGACTCGACCCGGACGTCGAACAGGCGGTGCGGGCGGCGATCGACGAACTCAGGAACCTGGGCGGGGAGATCAAAGAGATCAGCCTGCCGACGACGGACTATGCGGTCGCCATCTACTACCTGATCGCCACCGCGGAGGCCAGTTCGAACCTCGCGCGGTTCGACGGCGTCAAGTACGGCCTCCGCACGAAACAAACCAGGGACCTGCTGGACATGTACATGAAGACGAGGCAGGAGGGGTTCGGGCCGGAGGTCAAGCGGCGGATCATGCTCGGGACCTATGCCCTGAGCGCCGGTTATTACGACGCCTATTACGGCAAGGCCCAGGCGGCGCGCACGATGACGAAGCAGGACTTTGACGAGGCGTTCAAGGACGTGGACCTGATCGTGACGCCGGTGACGCCCACGCCGGCCTTCAAGCTCGGCGAGAAGAGCGAGGATCCGTTGCAGATGTACCTCTCGGACATTTTTACCATTTCCGTCAACCTCGCGGGCCTGCCGGCCATGGCCCTGCCCTGCGGGTTCAGCAAGAACGGCCTGCCGATCGGCCTGCAGCTCATCGGGCGGCCATTCGAGGAAGAGACGATTCTTCTGGCGGCGCGCGTGTACGAAGAGGCGACGGAGTGGCGGCTCAAGAGGCCGAACATACGGTGAAGGGTGAAAAGTACATAGTGAAAGGGTGAGGAGAGGGAGGGCTCTATCTGAGCCTAGTGCCTTTCGCTGTTCACGTTTAACGGAGGAATTATGTCCTTGATCGAAGTCTCGTTGCTGATCATCGCCGTGGCCGTGGTCGCGCTCGTCGCCATGCTGGTGCCGATCCTGGTGCAGGCGAAGCGGACGCTGGTGGAGGCCGAGCTGAGCCTGGTCCGCTTCAACACCGACCTGCTCCCGCTCATCAGCGAGATGCGCACCACGGCGGCGAATTTAAACGAGTTGATCGAAAAGAGCCGGGATGGCGTCGAGCATGCGGCGGTGCTGCTGCACGCGGCCGGCGAGATCGGAGAGACGGTGGAGGAGGTTCATCAGATGGTGCGCGGCACGGGCGGCGCCATGCTGAGAAACATGGTCAACGTCGTGTTTGCGGGCATCCAGGCGGCCACGGCCGTGTTCAGCGGGCGGGCCAGGGGAAATGGGGGATAAACAATGACGGATGAGAAGGACACATCCAGTGCGACAGTCGTGCTGGCACTCTTGTCGGGCGCCGCGATCGGCGCCCTCGCGGCGCTCTTGCTGGCGCCGCAGTCGGGCGAGCAGACCCAGCGGCAAATACGCGGGTTGGCGAAAAAGGCCGGCAGGGGCGTGCGCGACGCAGCCTCGCAGGCGGAGGATGCCTGGGAAGACGTCATCGAGCAGGGCCGGGAGCTGCTCAACGACAACGAGCCGCTGGCCAAGGCGATCGAGGCGGGGCGCAAGGCGATGAACCGCGCGCGCAAGCATCCGGGTGGGAAGAAGGGGAAATAGTGGCGGCCTACGATGTGGTATTGCACTTGAAGTCCAGGCGCAGGTCAGTGTGCCAGCATTGAACGGGACCGGGGGGAAGTAACAGTGGCGGGTTATGAAACGGTCATCGGACTCGAAGTCCACGCGCAGCTCAAGACGCAGTCGAAGATGTTCTGTGGCTGCGGGACCAAGTTCGGCCTGCCGGCCAACACGCAAACCTGCCCGATCTGCCTGGGGATGCCGGGCACGCTGCCGGTGGTGAACAAGAACGCGATTGAGATGGCGATCCGGGCCGGTCTCGCGCTCCACTGCCGGATCAACGCAAAGAACCGCTTCGCGCGCAAGAACTATTTCTACCCGGACCTGCCGAAGGGCTACCAGATCTCGCAGTACGAATCGCCGATTTGTGAGAACGGTTGGGTGGAGATCACCGCCGGCAACGGGACGAGGAAAATTCGCATCAAGCGGGCGCATCTGGAAGAGGATGCCGGCAAGAACGTGCACGAAACGGGCACGAGCGGCAGCCGCGTGGACCTCAACCGGGCCGGCACGCCGCTCCTGGAAATCGTCACCGAGCCGGACATGCGCTCGGCCGACGAAGTGGTCGCCTACCTCAAGCTGCTCCGCGACGTGCTCGTCTACCTCGATGTCTGCGACGGCAACATGGAGGAGGGCAGCCTGCGCTGTGAGCCGAACCTCTCCTTGCGTCCGGTCGGCGGGAAGGAATTCGGCACGAAGGTCGAGATGAAGAACATCAACTCCTTCAAGTTCGTGAAGGATGCCATCGATTACGAGATCAAACGGCAGACGAAGGTGCTGGGCGAGGGCGGCAGGATCCACCAGGAGACGCGGTTGTGGGATGCGGACCGCGGAGAGACCGCCGTCATGCGCAGCAAGGAGGAGGCGCACGACTACCGCTATTTCCCGGACCCGGACCTGGTTCCGCTGGACCTCTCCGAGGACTGGATCGGCGAGTTGAAGCAGTCGCTGCCGATGCTGGCCGCCGAAGTGCAGAAGCAATTCACCGAGGAATATGGCCTGACGGACTATGCGGCCGGTGTCCTGACGGCGGACAAGGAAGCGGCGGACTATTTTACGGCGGCGGTGGCGGCCATCGAGCAGGCGGGCGTGCCGAAGGCCGAGGGCGCGCGGGACGTGGCGAACTGGCAGACCGTCGATTTGCGCGCCTTGTTGAATGACAAGGGCATCGGGTTTGCGGAGAGTTCCGTGCAGCCCAAGCAGCTTGCCGAACTGGTACTCAAGAAGCACAAGGGCGAAATCAGCGGGCCTATCGCCAAGAGCGTGCTGGCGGAGATGTTCGGCACGGGTCGCAGCGCCGACGAGATCGTGAAAGAGAAGGGGCTTACGCAGGTCTCGGATGAAGGCGAACTGGCGAAGATCATCGACGAGGTCATCGCGAAGAACCCCGCACAAGTGCAGCAGTTCAAGGGAGGCAAGGAGGCGGTTATCGGGTTCCTCGTCGGCCAGGTGATGAAGGCATCCGGCGGGAAGGCGAATCCGGCGAAGGTGAACGAACTGTTGAAGGGGAAATTGGCGTCATGAGCGCGATTCGGG
>JBFGRH010000117.1:0-6445 GCA_041563795.1 Nitrospiraceae bacterium
CGGTTCCGAGACGATGCAGCCCGTCCTTGCCAAGCTCGCAGCGGCGTTTACCAGGCAGCATCCGCAAGTCAACTTTACGATCGAAGCGCTCGGGTCCACCGAAGGGATCAGGGAATTTGCCCTTGGTCTATCCCTGCAACGGCGGGGCGACAAGTCCCGTAAGGGAGGCCACGATGGCGGGGGGATCGTGAGTCTTCTAGCGAGCTCGCGCCCGCTTTCACGGGAGGAGCGCAACATCTTCGTCTCGCATCACGGGAGCGAACCGCTCGAATTTCCCATCGCCATGGACGCGGTGACCATCTACGTCAACACCCAAAACCCGATCAAGGGCCTCACGCTCGCGCAGGTTGATGCGATCTTCGGCAGCTCCCGCAATCGGGGAGCCGCTGCCGACATCACCACCTGGGGACAGGCGGGGCTGGCCGGCGGATGGGAAAAGAGCGAGATTCGCCTGTACGGACGCAACAAGACATCGGGCACACGTGAGTTTTTTATCGAGACCGTGTTGAAGGGCGGGGAGCTAAAGAATGCGGTCCGCGAGCAGGCCGGCACAGCCTCTGAAATCCTGGCCATTGCCCGTGACCCCAACGGAATCGGGTATGCCGGAGCCGGATACCAGACCTCCCTGGTGCGAGTCGTCCCGATCGCCGAGCAGGAAGGGCATTCCTATGTCATGCCGACGGCGGACACAGTTGCCGACGGCACGTACCCCCTGAGTCGGTCGCTCTACCTCTATGTCAAGAAAGGGGAGAAGAACGAATTCGACCCGGCCATCCTTGAATTTCTCCGGTTCGCCAACAGCCGTGACGGGCAGCAAACCGTCGCCCGGGCCGGCTTCTATCCGCTCACGAAGGCACTGGTCGCCAAGAACCTGACCCTGTTGAGTGGTCAATCGATCACCGCCAGGGTAGTGCCGGCGAGCAACTGAGCCATCGCAGAAGCTTTCATGGGAGCGCGGCCGGGCAACCGGCCGCGCTCTTTTTTTGGAGGGACGCTGAACAAGGGGATTTACGGTGCAAACATCGATCGTGTACAGTGGCGCCCTGATGACGAGACAATCCGTCGTTTGCAGCCTGGCCTTGTGTGCCTGCGTGACCCTCATCGCCTGCACAAGCGCCCCGCCTCCCCGGACGGTGTACCAGGATGTACGGACCGCCATCCAGATCCAGAAGGACAGCCAGGCGGGAAGCGGCCATAGTCATCCCGCCAACCTTCAGGTCGAGCAAATGGTCCGCATATTGTCGGGTGTTCGCGTTCAAAGGGATCGTCAGGCGGTGTATCAAATGCTGGCAGGCGAGGCGGATACCGTGCCGGCCTTTACGCTTCCGGAGGCCCTGGCGCTCGCGCCGCACCTGGTCACGGCCTTGTCCACGGCAAAGCCCGATGAACTGGTCACCTTTTATCGAAGGATTTCCGATGCCTCAACCGGCCTGGCCTATACCACCGGCGGGCTTGTCATGCGCGAGGGCCATCTCTACCTGGTCCTGGCCAATTACCGGCAATCGCCTTCGGATGTCATGAGTCTGGGAATCCCGGCGCACGAGATCGATCCCTACGACAACCCGCTCATGTCCCTCAAGCGGGCGGGGTACACGGTGACTTTTTCCCCGAAGGAAGCAGAGGTCCATCCGGTCAAGGATGGGTGGAATTGGGATTTTCCTGATCGGGGGAAGGTGGTCGTCATTAACCCGGCGCTCATCCACTTCGGTACCGGGGATTCATCAGGCAAGGATTCGTCGGCTAATCGGCCGGCCCGGTAAGGCGCCCGTCGTTGCCCCTGCGTCTTGGCAAACCTGTCTGCCGGCTTGTTTGAACCTACCCTCGGCCGGCCTCAATTGAAGAACCACTGGGCCTGGAAGCGGAGCAGATTCCCGTTAAATTCTGACTGAGGGCCTGTATTCGTCAATGCCACGTTCGGGCTTGTCTGAAATGAATTCATCCCGTTCTTGTTCATCCATTCCATGACGAAGCGCCAGTGGGTATCGGCATCCCAGACGAGACCGACATTAAGTGTGCGGGACCGGCCATCCACGCCATTGACGGTCTTGATGCCGCCGTCATATTCGCCGTACCGGACGTACCCTGTCACCATTCCAATGTCCGAGTACCGGTACGTGTAATAGGGCTGCACGTAGCCGCCAGCGAGGGAGCTTTCCCTGATGAACCCCTGCGCATCACGCCTGGGGCCGCGGCCGACCGTAAACTCGGTCAGGATTCCCCATGGCTGGGGCGGCGTCCAGACGTACCAGGTGAGCCGCTCATCACGGACCTGGCAGCCTTTCGTCTGGCCATCCTGTCTGTGCAGCGCAATCGGGCAGCGTGACACCGTCCCGGGCTCGACGACAAACTGGCCACGATAGGCAAACATGCCGGTCTCAACCAGCCGGCCGTCCGGCAGTTCCCAGGGATGGGCCAGTCGAATGCCCACGTGCTTGTCGTAATTTAATTCCGCCTTATTGCGCGACTGGCCGTTCCAGACCATGATGCCGAAATCGCCATAGTCACCAGGTCCGTTGTGATAGGTCGCCAGTTGCGAGTAGCGCTCTTGAGACACTTTCGGACTCCAGTAGTAGGCAATTCCGAGGTCCCGTTCTCCCGGCGCTCCGCTCTGGACCGATTCATGCCGATCGAGCTCCTGCCGGTTGCTGCTGGAGCGGTAGGTGTCAAAGGAGTTTGGGGTCCGGCTGAGGCCGAAGCGGATCCAGTGCTGGTGGTCCTTGGTAATGGAAAAATCCGCGAAGGCGTCGATGACCTCATTGTTGTTCAGGTTGCTGACCTGGCTTCCCTCAAAGGCCGGCTGGAGGTAGAAGGAGAGTCGCTCGGAAATCTGCCCCTGCAGCACCACGCGGATTCGACGGATATAGAAGGTGTTGGGATCGCTCGTGGCCACCTTGTCTCCCAGCGGAATATCCATCATCGGATTGCCGTTCAGGGCATAGCGCATCTGCACGTACCCGTTGATTCGGATCCGTTCGTACCAGCGTGGGCTCGTGACCATTCCCATCTCGGAGGACATTTGAACCGCCTTCTGCTCCTCCTGAGCCTTGATACGGATCCAGTCATCCATGGTGATCAGACCCTTCTCCAGGAGCACATCTTCGAGGGGGGTGGGCTCGGCGGCCTGCATGAGCCCGCCGGACTGCTTGGTTGAGCCGGGCTGGGATGGCCCTGCGACTGGCTTCACGGAAGGTTTGTCCGCCACCGGTGGAGGTGCCGGCGGTGTCGGCATTGGCCGCTCCTCGGCCGACACCGTCCCACCGATGCTGCCTGACAGCCACAGAAACGCGGCAATCCCCAGGGCCAGCACACCATTGTTCCGTGCATTCATTCCAGACCTCCACCTTGGTTGAGCGATTGCCGACAGTTCATTCGCTGCCAGCCTAGCCGGAGGCTGTGACATATCCGTCACTACTCTGTTACGGAATTGTTAAAACTTGGAAGAAAGCAGACGAAGAAGGTCTGTCAGAGGCGTTTGGCAGACTCTTTTTGAGAGTCCATCACGAGCGCCCCGATTGATGATCGGAGGCCACAAATCGGCGGATCTGTCCCGCGATCTCATCCCGCACGCGACGGAAGACCATGCGGCGCGCTTCTACGGACCCCTCCGTAGAGGCGGGATCATCGAAGCTCCAATGCAGCACCTGGCGGGCCCCCGGAAGAATCGGGCAGGTTTCCTTCGCCCGGTCGCAGACCGTGACGACACAATCAAAGGGAGCCCCGGCAAACTCATCGATGTGTTTCGAACGGTGCGTGGAGATGTCGATCGCCACCTCCTTCATGGCTGTCACCGCTCCGGGATTGAGACCGACCGGGCTTGTGCCGGCGCTGAAGGCCTCGAACCGGTCGCCGGCGAGGTGGCGCAGCCACCCCTCGGCCATCTGGCTCCGGCAGGAATTTCCCGTGCAGAGAAACAGAACCCGTTGTTTCCTCTCGTGACCGCTCACGCCTTACCCTTCGACGGGCTCACGGCCCCAGCTAAATCGAAGGCCGTCTCACGGTCACGCGGAAACCAGTGCCTGGTACGGTTGCAGACGTTGCAGACGGAGAGCATCACCGGCACCTCCACCAGGACCCCGACCACGGTCGCCAGCGCCGCACCCGAGCCTGGCCCGAACAGGGCGATCGCCGTGGCGACGGCGAGTTCGAAGAAATTACTGGCGCCGATGAGCGCCCCCGGCGCGGCAACGGAGTGGGGGACCTTCAACACCTTCATCAAGCCGTAGGCCAGCGAGGAATTGAAGTAGACCTGCAGGAGGATCGGGATGGAGATCAGCACGACATGCCCGAACTTCCCCGTGATGTTGTCGGCCTGGAAAGCGAAGATGCACACCAGCGTCGCCAGCAAGGCCATGATCGTCACCGGCTGGAACCGGGGCAGGAAGACATCCTCGAACCAGGGACGTCCGTGGGCGCGAATGGCCCATGCCCGGATCAACACGCCGGCGGCGAGTGGGATCACGATGAAGAAGATGACCGAGTAGAGCAGGACCAGGAACGGAACCGTCAACGACGAGGCCCCGCTGACCAGGAAACCAACCAACGGGGCAAAGAGCACCAGCATGATGAGGTCGTTGACCGACACCTGCACCAGCGTATAGGCCGGATCGCCGTCCGTCAGATAACTCCACACGAAGACCATGGCCGTGCAGGGGGCCGCGGCCAGGATAATGGCCCCGGCAATGTACTGGTCGGCTTCCGCCGGAGAGATCCAGGAGGCGAACAGGTGCCGGAAGAACAGCCAGGCAAGAAAGGCCATGGAGAAGGGCTTCACCACCCAGTTGACGAAAAGAGTCACCAGCAGGCCTTGGGGCCGCCTGCCGACGTTCTTGATCGAGGCGAAATCCACCTTCATCATCATGGGAGTGATCATCAGCCAGATCAGGACGGCGATCGGAACATTGATACGGCTGTGCTCGCCAAATTCCATCACTCGCAACGCCTCCACCGATCCCGGCACCCACGTGCCCAAGGCAACCCCGACGACCATGCAGAGACCGACCCAGATGCTCAGGTAGCGTTCGAATAGGTTAAGCCTCTTCTTTTGAGGGACATCGAGCTGTGAAGCTGCTGTGAGTTCCATTAGTTCTCCATGACTGTTCAAGTGTTAGTTATCTTTTCCAAACGGCGAGTGATCAATAAATCTTGATGGGTTAAGGCAAAAAAATAGCTACTCACACCGCTTGGTTGACGGCACCTGTCGGGACGTGACTCGCAGGCCCTTCACCACGTCCTCCAGTTCACCGATGGCATCAGGATCGAGCGAGTAATAGACCCACCGACCATCCCGCCGGTCGACGAGCAATCCGGCGTCCTTGAGCGTCTTGAGATGGAATGACAGCCGCGATTGCCCGGTCTTCAGGGCGTCGGTCAAATCGCAGACACACTGCTCGCCGTCCGCCAGGAGATCGAGAAGCTGCAGGCGGGTTTCGTCGGAAAGGGCATGGAACAGTTCCGCCGTTCGTGCCAGGTTTCGGGAGCCTGTCGTCGTCATGGCCGAATCCTACATCAAGAATAATTGATGAGTCAACGGCGCTCGTTCCCCACCAACAGGACAGGGGAACCGGCGATCTGCCCAGCCAGTGCCCACAATGTGGCGGGGAGGGCGCGCGCACGCGCCCGAGCCTTTCGCCAGGCCTTGGTAATCGCGGGTAACGACCGGAGGTTCAATGAGCGCGCCAATTTCCTGAAGTGGACGAAGTCTTCGTAGTTGCCCAGGACCCTCTGCGCGTGCTTGAGCCGACGAATCAGAACCGGCCTCGCAAAGGGCCGGCCCAGGGCCCATTCCTCCTGGTACCGGATGGATTTGATCAAGAGCCGGATCCGGTGGAGCGCTTTGCGTTTGGCCCTGGGACCGGCCTCCGTGATGAATCGCCGCAGCGCGTCCGCATGGGCGTTCCGAGCAGCCTGCATCAGCTCGGTCAGCCGCATCAAATCTGTTGGAGTCGAGGGCAGCCTCTGGCGGCGGACGATCCGTTCAATGCCGGCATAGACCCGGTCCCGCGCGAGCTGCTTACGTCTGGCGCGAAGGCGACGCCTGACCGCCTTGCGATCGGACCGCGGCGAATCCTGCGTTTTCAGATAATGGGCCAACACCTGCAACGCTCTCAATTTGCTCAGGCGCGTCACGCACCGCGCGATGGAAGCCGCAGGGCGGTCCTCGCCGACCAGTTCGAAATAGGCCTGCAGCCGGCGCAAATTCGTCCGGGCACGATGCACCGTCGCGGCATCCGTCTCGCCGCCGGACAATCGCGCGAGCGCTGTCAACGCGACCTCCCGGTAGCGGGCAGGGCGATCCTCAGCGAGATTGGGCTCGCGCATTTACAACGGCCTTTGGTATGGTGGCGTCATCCATGGAATGTATTTTATTCCGACACGGGATTGCGGTCGAGCGGACCGACTGGGACGGGGAGGAGTCCCTCCGCCCGCTCACACCTGAGGGCAAGAC
>JBFGRH010000118.1:0-6339 GCA_041563795.1 Nitrospiraceae bacterium
ACACTAGGCCCTGTGGTAGCGTACACGCAGGATTTCAGAAGGTTACGGGCATGGCCAAGGAAGAAGAGCAGGGCTTTGTCATTCGGGACAAACGGGGACGCGGCGAGGGAGCCGCGGCACCCGAACCCGGCCGTCCGGCCCCATCCTCGCCGGCGCCTGATCCAACGCACGAGGCGGGCCACAGTCACGAGCCGCACCCGCCCCTCACCTTCTCTTCCTTTGTGTTCTCACTCAGCACCTCCGCGCTCATGCTCATGGGCGAGCAACTGGATCCCAGGCAGGGAAAAATTCCCGTCAATCTGCCGCAGGCCAAGGAAATCATCGACATCCTGTCCGTGCTGGAAGCCAAGACAAAGGGCAATCTGGAGAAGGACGAGCAGGCGATGCTGACGGACATGCTCTACGCGTTACGGATGAAGTATGTTGACCTAGCGTCGGGTAAGAAACCGCCAGCTGCTTCCTGACTTTGTGCCCACCCGATTGCCGGTGCCTTCCTCTGCGGGTGCCTCTTCTTCATAAGGATCATCGGGCCTATGCGCATTGTCACTGTCATCATAGCCTTGTTGCTCGCGGGACCGGCCTGGGCCGAGCAACCGCAGCCGGACGCGGGCGTGCGCGCTGCGGCGCTGGCTGCAACCGGCTGGAAACTGATCCAGGACGGGGAATATCATCGCGCGGAGCTGACCTTTGCCGAGGCCGCGGACCTGGCCCCGGCGGACGCCTCGCTGCTGGTGGGCCTCGGCCTGAGCCGGCATCTGCTCGTCAAGGACGAGCAGGCGGCGGCCGCGTTCCACCAAGCGTTGGCGCTGAATCCCGGCGCGATCCAGGCCCACAAGTTCCTGGGCGACATTTACGACCAGCGGGGCGAGACCGACAGGGCGCTGCGCCATTATGAGACGGCCGCCCGGCAGGATCCCACGGATGCCGGTATCAAGGGGCGCGTGCTGGCTGCGCGCCATGCGGCCGAAGCCGAAGCCGGGCTGGACCGCCTCTTCAGCGCCCACTTCATCGTGAAGTTTCCCCGCACGACGGAGCGCGGGGTGGCGAATGCCGTCGCCGACCGGCTGGAGGCGATCTATCGGACGATCGGCGCGCAGTGGTCCTTCTTCCCGACGTCCCGGCTCGTCGTCGTGCTCTATCCGCGGGGGCAGTTTCGGGGAACGGCGTCCGGTCCGGAGTGGGCGCAGGGGTTGTTCGACGGCCGCATCCATCTGCCGGTGGAGCGGGTGTCGGGTGATCCGGCCTCGACGGACGCGGCGCTGCGGCACGAGTACATGCATGCGGTCGTCCATCGGTTGAGCAGCGGGCAGGCGCCCGCCTGGCTGAATGAAGGCCTGGCGCTGTAGATGGAACGGGGACCGGAGGCCACGGGCTCATGGGAGCGCGAGGCGCGACAGATTCGCGCGGGTGAGCGGCCTCCGCTGGCGGCGCTGCACCGGAATTTTCTCGAGCTCCCGGCCGGGGATGCCTCGCTGGCCTACGCGGAAAGCTATGGCGCCACCCGGGCGCTGATGCAGCGGCACGGCACGGCGCCGGTGCGCCGGCTGCTGGAGTCGCTGATGGTGACGCCGGATTTTTCCGAGGCCTTTGAACGCCTGTTCCACGAGCGGTACAGCGATTTCGATGCGTCCTGGGTGACCGCCCGATCCCAGTCGGGAAAAGGATTCTAATGCCGGGCCTCTTCGATCCACCGGGCGACTCCAGGAAGTTTGCGGCCGATCCGCACCGCACCGGCACACCCGTGACCGAGATCGGGCTGCAGACCGGCGAGTATGGAGGGGAACAGGAACGCCGCCGTCCCCATTGGACTCCGGTGTGGACCGTCCTCTTGCTGCTCGTGCCGTGCCTGGCCCTGACCTACTATTACGCGCAGGATATCCTGAGCGGGACGGCCAGTCCCGATTCAATCCTGCCGGACGCCGGCTATGCCTTCGTGCTGCTGCTGATCAACCTGGACCTCATCGGGCTCGTCGTCCTGACGCTCCTGCTCTCCCGCAACCTGATCAAGGCCTACTTCGAACGCCGGCACCGGCTCGTCGGGTCGGGGTTCCGCGCCAAGCTCGTGGCGGCATTCATCGGATTTGCGCTGGTCCCGACGGTGCTGCTGGCGATCGTGGCGAGCGGGCTGGTGACGAAGGCGATGGACGTCTGGTTCAACGAGCAGATCGAACAGGTGCTGAAGGATTCCCAGGATGTCGCCCGGATGCACCACGAAGGGCACGTGGCCCTGGCGATCAACAACGCGCGGGCCGTCAGTCTGGAAATCTATCGTGAAGACTGGATGAAGCGCGACCTGCGCGATCTGCTGACGGCCGGCATCGCGCGCAAGCGCGCCGAGCACAACCTGGCCAGCATCGAGGTCTATTCCACGAAGATGGAACTGCTGACCAAGGCTGTGGACCCGGCGGTCTCGGCGTCGGTGGTGGAATTGCCGATCGGGCAGCTGGTGCTGCAGGTCTTGGGCGGCCGGCAGGAGATGACGTCGGCGCAGGAGGCGCAAAGCGGACGGCTGATCCGCGCCGGGGTGCCGATCGCGTCGAACGCGAAGCAAGGGGACATCGACGGCGTCGTGGTGGTGGCGGCCTACGTCCCGGAATCGCTCCTCGCCAAGATGGAGACGATCTCGAAGCAGTACACGGAGTACCGGCAGATCAAGGCCATGCAGAGGCCGATCAAGGCCGCGGCCTACCTGTTCGTCGCCGTGATCACGGTGATGATCCTGTTCGGCGCGACGTGGTTCGGGTTCTACGTCGCGCGCGGGATCACGGTGCCGATCCAGCGTCTCGCGGAGGCGACGGAGGCCATTGCGCACGGCAACCTGGACGTCAAGATCAAGGTCAAGGCGACGGACGAGATCGGCACCCTCGTGGCGTCCTTCAACCGCATGACCGAGGACCTGCGCGTCGGCAAGGCCAAGATCGAGGAGGCCAACATCTCGCTCGATCGCCGCCGCGCCTACATCGAAGCCGTGCTGGCGACGGTGGCGGCCGGCGTGCTGTCCATCGACCGGACCGGCACGATCACGACGGTGAACCCGTCGGCGGAGCGCATCCTCGGCGTGTGGGGGGACCGGCTGCGCGGCCGCCAGGTGAGCGAGGCCTTCAAGGACCTGAAACTCGACCTGTTCCAGAGCGCCTATGACCGCATCCTGACGGATGCCCTGGACACGCTCTCGATGGAAGGCGTGATGGAGGTGCAGGGCAAACCCATGACCACGGTGCTGAACCTGTCCCGCATGCGGAACGAGGGGGGCAAGGACCTGGGCTTCGTGCTCGTGTTCGAGGACCTGACCGAACTGATCAAGGCGCAGAAGGTGGCCACCTGGAAGGAAGTGGCGCAGCGCATCGCCCACGAGATCAAGAACCCGCTCACGCCGATCCAGCTCTCGGCCCAGCGGCTCCGGAAGAAGTTCGACGAGAAGGCGCCGGACTTCAACAGCGTGTTCGAGGAGTCCACGAACGTCATCATCAGCGAGGTCAACAGCCTCAAGCGGATGGTGGACGAATTTTCCAAGTACGCGCGCATGCCGGCCCCGCAGATGGCGCGGCAATCGCTGCCGGACGTGGTCCGCGAAGTCGTCGCGCTCTATCGCGGGGCGCACCGCGACGTGCAGTTTCTCACGGAGCTCGACGAGGCGCTGCCGTACATGAACTTCGACCGCGAACAGATCAACCGGGTCTTCGTCAACCTGCTCGACAACGCGGTGCAGGCGATGGAGCAGCGGGGGCACGTGTGGATCACGACCCGGCACGACGCCAAGCGGCGGCGCGCGGTGGTGACGGTGGCGGACGACGGGCCGGGGATCAGTCCGGAGGACATGGACAAATTGTTTCTGCCCTATTTCACCCGGAAGCGGACGGGGACGGGGCTGGGCCTGGCGATCGCGCAGCGCATCATCATGGACCATGAGGGACAGATTCGCGCCGGCCGCAACGAACCCAAGGGCGCCGTGTTCACCTTCGAGCTGCCGACCTGAAGACGTCTGGCGTGAGGGGCGAGAGGTAAGGAGACTGGAGAGAAAATGGCGGAATCGATACTGATCGTGGATGACGAGCCGGCGATCCTTACGTCCTTGAGCAAGATTCTCGAGGACGAGGGGTACCACATCGCCATGGCCAAGAGCGGCCAGGAGGCGCTGAAGATACTGGGCTCCGACCCGCCGGATCTCATGATGCTGGATATCTGGATGCCCGAACTGGACGGCATTGAGACGCTCAAGCGCGCGCGGGACCAGGCGCCCCAGGTGCAGGTCGTCATGATGTCCGGGCACGGCAACATCGAGACGGCCGTCAAGGCCATCAAGCTCGGCGCCTACGATTTCATCGAGAAGCCGCTGTCGCTGGAGAACGTCACGCTGCGCGTGCGGCATGCCCTCGACCAGCGCCGCCTGCAGGAGGAAAACAAGACCCTGCGCAGCAAGGTGGACCGGCAGTTCGAGCTGATCGGCAACTCGCCGGTCATGCAAAAACTCCGCACGCTGATCAAGACCGCCGGACCCTCGAACGCTCGCGTGCTGATCGGCGGCGAGAACGGCACGGGCAAGGAGCTGGTCGCCCGGGCGATCCACCAGCACAGCTCACGGGCCGAGAAGCCCTTCGTGGCCGTCAACTGCGCGGCCATTCCGGAGACGCTGATCGAAAGCGAACTGCTGGGCCACGAAAAGGGCTCGTTTACCGGCGCGACGACGCAGAAACGCGGCCAGTTCGAACAGGCGGACGGCGGGACGCTGTTCCTGGATGAGATCGGCGACATGAGTCTGAGCACCCAGGCGAAGGTCTTGCGCGTACTGCAGGAGCAGCAGTTCATGCGCGTCGGCGGGACCAAAGTCATCAAGGTGGACGTGCGCGTGATCGCCGCGTCCAACAAGGACCTGCAGGCGGAAATCAAGAAGGGGAATTTCCGGGAAGACCTCTACTACCGGCTCAATGTGGTGCCGATCGAAGCCCCGCCGCTGCGCGAGCGGAAGCAGGACATCCCGCTGCTCGTGAAGCATTTCCTCAAAACCCACGCGGAAGAACAGAAGGTGAAGCCGAAGGACATCACGGCGGAGGCGCTGGTGGCGTTGGAACAGTACGAGTGGCCGGGCAATATCAGGGAATTAAGCAACCTGATTGAACGGCTGATGATCATGGTGCCGGACACGACGATTGATGCGTCGCACCTCGCATTGCTGCTGCAATCCCATCCCTCGGCGACAGGGGGCATGGCGTCGGCCGCATCCGGCCCGCTCGCGGGGAAAAGTTTTGATTCGCTGAAGGACGCGCGGAATGCCTTTGAACGGGAATACATCATCCGCAAGCTCCGGGAGCATAACTGGAACGTGTCGCGCACGGCGGACGACCTGCAGATCGAGCGCAGCCATCTGCATCGCAAGATCAAATTGCTCAACGTCGACTTGCGGCCGGAACACTAGATCGCCGCTGCCTCACCCGTCACCCTGCAACTGACCACCGATGACTAGGGAGCCACTGACCATCACCATCGAAAAGCTCGTCCAGGGCGGGCGCGGGCTTGCCCGGTCGGAGGGGCGGGTCCTGCTCGTGCGCGGCGTCATCCCGGGCGAGACGGTCTCCGTGGTCGGTGGCGCGACGCGCAAGGGCGTGCAGGAGGGGACGGTGGACGAGCTGCTGACCCCGTCTCCGGACCGGGTTCCGGCGCCCTGCCCGGTCTACGAGGTCTGCGGCGGCTGCCAGCTGCAGCACGTTGAGTACGAGGTGCAGCTCCGGTTGAAGCGCGAGATCCTGGCCGAAACGCTGACCCGTGTCGGCAAGGTGCAGGCCGACGTACCCGCAGTCGTCGCGTCTCCCGATCCCTACGGGTACCGGAGCTCGGTCCGTTTCGTCGTGTTTCGAAGCCAGTCGGGTTTCACGCTGGGATTTCACGAGGAAGGGTCGCATGCGCCGGTCGCCGCGTCCGGGTGCCTGCTCGTGCCGGATGCCTTGCGGAAGGTTATCGGGGAGGTGCAGGAACGGCTGGCGCGCCAGGGGAAGCTGCCGCTCGAGGTTCACTCCCTGGAAGTCCGACGGTCGGTTGCCTTCAATTCCACGCTCCTGTCGTGGCGGACCGGTCCGGCGATGCGGTCGCAGGCCGAGAAGCTCTTTGCCCTGTGCCACGAGGTCCCGGACGTGGTCGGGCAGGTGGTGACTGCGGAGAACCGTGGGCGGTGGGTGGCGGGGCAGGATTGGATCGCCGACAGGCTGGACGATCTCTTGTTCCGGATCACGGACGGGTCGTTCATGCAGGCCAACTGGCCCCTGACCGAGACGCTTGCGCGCAGGCTTGGCGAATGGGTGGCGCCGTCCTCCGGCATTCGGGTCCTCGAGTTGTACGCGGGCATCG
>JBFGRH010000119.1:0-6323 GCA_041563795.1 Nitrospiraceae bacterium
AAAAATCCTTCCCTAAAGACAACTTCATCAAGGGGCCGCGGTCGGCACCGCAGGCGTCGCAGCGTACGGCCGGCATGGAAGTGTTGGAGTCCGCCATCGTCTTTCCCCTCGATCCTCGCGGCATCTTACACGACCGCTCTGGAAAGAGTCTAGGTAGGGGGACGTGACGAGGGTTCTGTTATATAATTCTCCACAGGTCCGGCAGGGAGCGCCACGAGGGCGGCGATTGGTTCCGATGGTTATCCGTCAACGCATGCTTCTCATGGCTGGGGCGCTACTGGCATTGGCGTTGCCGGCGCAGGCCGAGGAGGAACTGTTCCGCTGCAAGCAGGCGGACGGCAGCGTCAAGTTCAGCGATCATGGCGGGCCAGGATGCCGTAAGGGCGAGTACAAAACGGACCTGCAGCATATGGAGCGGGAGCCATCCCCGGGCACGCCGGCTGCCGCTGTCCCGGACCAGGCAGATTCCGTTAAACATGCGGCGCCGGAAAAGGAAGTGAAGTTATCCTCCCAGCCCTTTCCTGCAGCAACCCGGTCCGTTCCATCCCTGCTGGTCAGCGATTTGCCGCCGCAAGTCAAAGCCAAGGGCTTTTCCATCCCGAACAGGGGCGACATTACGATGATCCAGGTGACGGTCAGTCACCTGCCGGAAGGCAATGGGCCGAAGTTCTCCGCAGATTCCCATTTTCGCGGGGATGCGAGAGTCGCGCTTGATATGGCCGCCTATGCCGCGGCCAAGGCGGTGCAGTACGACCCCCGGTCCCTCAAGGTGGACCTTTCTTTACCCATCGGGTTCAGCCAGTTGCAGGGGGTGCAGGTGGATGGGCCGAGCGCGGGCGTGGCTTGGGCCGTCGCCATCGCCTCGGCCATCCTCGGCGATCCCCTGCGCTCGGATGTCTGCCTGTCGGGGACGATGGGGGTGGATCTGAAAGTCGGGCCCGTGGGGGGACTGGAGTATAAGATCGAGGGCTGTCACATGCTGCGGAATTTTCGGGAATTGCTGTTGCCGTCCGGCCAGAACACCTTTACCATTAAGGACAAGGGGCTGTCCCGCTCGATCAAGGTGACGGAGATTTCGACGCTTGCCGAAGCCTATCTGATCGTGACGGGACACGAGTTGCGTCCCTTGTAGGAGAGGTTGGGAATGATCATCGGCGTGCCCAAGGAAGTGAAAGACCATGAGTTCCGGGTAAGCCTCACCCCGGATGGGGCCCGCACGCTCTGCGCCGCCGGACACACGGTGGTGGTCGAGCCGTCCGCGGGCGAGGGCAGCGGCTTCTCGAACGACGACTATCAGCAAGCGGGCGCGCGCCTGGCTTCGTCCAAAGAGCAGGTCTTTCGGGAAGCCGAACTGATCGTCAAGGTCAAGGAGCCCATCTTGTCGGAGGTGCCGCTGTTCCGACCCGGCCAGACCCTGTTCACCTACCTGCACCTGGCGGCCCTGCCGGACCTGACGAAGGCGCTCATGGAAGCGAAGATTACGGCGATTGCCTACGAAACGACGGAAGGGCCGAATCGCAGCATGCCGATGCTCTACCCGATGAGCGAAATTGCCGGCCGGATGGCCGTCCAGGTGGGCGCGCATTTTCTGGAACGGCTCTCCGGAGGGCGGGGGATCCTGCTCGGCGGGGTTCCCGGTGTGGCCCCGGCCAGGGTGGTCGTGCTCGGGTCCGGCACGGTCGGCAGCTCCGCCGTGCGCATCGCGACCGGCATGGGTGCGGCGGTGACGGTCATGGGGAACGATGTGGATCAATTGCGGCGGCTCGACGAATCGTACAAGGGGCGGATCGTGACGCTGGCGTCGCATCAGGCCTGGATCGAGCGTGAAATAGAGCAGGCCGACCTGGTGATCGGGGCCGTGCTGGTACGCGGCGCGAAGGCGCCGGTGCTGGTGTCGCGCGCGATGGTGTCCCGGATGAAGCCCGGCGCCGTCATCGTGGATGTGGCGGTGGACCAGGGCGGGTGCGTGGCGACCACGAAGCCGACGACGCATTCCGATCCCGTCTATTCGGTGGATGGCGTGCTGCATTACGGCGTGGCCAACATGCCCGGTATCGTGCCGCATACTTCGACTTTGGCCTTGACCAATGCGACCCTTCCTTATATAGTCCGCTTAGTTTCCGCCGGTGTGGAGCGGGCCATCCGCTCCGATCCAGGTCTGGCGCTGGGCGTCAACGTGGCCAACGGGCGGGTGACTTGCAAAGCGGTCGCCGACGCGCACGGGCTGCGTGTCGAGCCTCTCGCCTGAGGGTAGCAACACAGAGCAATGGGGCTGGGTCGGGGCGTAGCGCAGACTGGTAGCGCACTGCGTTCGGGACGCAGGGGTCGGAGGTTCAAATCCTCTCGCCCCGACCACGCCGCGCTTGCGAGGTCGGGCGCCATCTTATAGCGCCCTGGCGCCCGAGGAAAACACCGCAGCGGCTTATTCCCTATGGCCAGCCGTCAAAATCCCTCCCATCCAGTCGCACGCTCGTTCAACCCTTTTCACATGTCCTATCCGCGAGCATGGTAATCATGGTGGCGGGGAGCTCCGTGCGGGCTCGCATCTGGGTCAGTGGGCTGGTTCAAGGGGTCGCGTTCCGGGCTTTTACCCAGCGGACGGCTTCGCAGCAGGGGTTGCGCGGCGGGGTGCGCAATCTTGACGACGGGCGCGTCGCGGTCGAGGTGGAAGGAGCGCGGCAGGCCGTGGAAAGCCTGATTGCCTCGCTCAGGACCGGGCCGCCGATGGCACGGGTGCAGGATGTGCAGGTGCAGTGGGAGACACCAACCGAACAATACGAGGATTTTCGCATCTGGTCTTGACGGTCTGCAGCACACGAGCCGGATTCAGGCATGAAGCGTCCGAATAAAAAGCGGAAACCGGCGGTCAGTCCGCCGAAAGGCGGCCGGCGGGGCCGATCCAGCAAGGCGGTCCTCCCGCGGTCCAACACCGGCCTGCCGGATCGCGCCCGCAAGGAGGGCGGGTTCGACACGGTCCGCAGCTATCTCAACGACATCCGCAAGGCCGCCCTGCTCACCTTCGAGCAGGAGCAGGAGCTCGGCAAGCGGGTGAAGGAGGGGGACTTCCAGGCCCGTGAGCAGATGATCGAGGCCAACCTGCGCCTGGTCGTGAGCATCGGCAAGCGCTATATGAACCGGGGGCTGGCCTTCTCCGATGTGATCGAGGAAGGCAACCTGGGCCTGATCAAGTCGGTAGAGAAATTCGATTATGCCAGGGGATTTCGATTCAGTACCTATGCGTCCTGGTGGATCAGGCAGTACATCGAACGGGCCATCATCAACCAGGGATCGCTGGTGCGGCTTCCGGTCCACGTCGTGGAACGGCTCAACCGGTACCTGTCGGAACTGGAGCGGTATGGCCAGGAGATCGGTCGCGAGCCGCGGCCCGATGAGATGGCGGTGCGTCTGAAAGTCCCCGAGGAGGAGATCCTCGAACTGAAGCAGTTGGTCCGGACAACCTATTCGCTCGACAGCCCGCTGAACGATCGGACCGACACCTTCCTGCGCGATATCATCCGCGACCCCCACGGGCCGTCGCCCGCCGACGCCGTGGAGGGAATCCAGCGGTACGAGGAGGTCAAGCTCTGGATGCAACAGCTGAGCGACCGGGAGCAGCGGGTCATCACGCTCCGATTCGGCCTGGACGGCGAAGAGGAACAGACGCTCGAAGTGATCGGGCGCGAACTGAACCTGACGCGCGAGCGGGTCCGGCAGATTGAAAACGAAGCCCTGGGAAAATTGCGCGCGACGATCGAAGGGAGATCCATGACCTCCCAGGACTTGCTCTGATGAAGAACAGACGCGGCACACGCACACGGCCCACCCGCGGCACGGCCCGCGCGGCGATGGACTACAAGGCCCTGATCCGGGAAGTCCCCGACTTTCCCAAGCCCGGCATTCTTTTCTACGACATTACCACGCTGCTGAAGGACGCCCGGGCGTTCCGCGCGATCCTGGACGAGCTGGGTTCCCGGTACCGGGGGAAGCACATCGACAAGATTGTCGGCATCGAATCGCGCGGGTTCATTCTCGGGGGTCCGCTGGCCGACCGGTTGAAGACAGGGTTTGTGCCCGTGCGCAAGCCGGGCAAACTGCCGGCGGACAGCTTCGAGGTGAAATACAACCTCGAGTACGGCTCCACCTCGTTGGCAATCCATCGTGATGCCGTCGGCATGGGGGAACGGGTCCTGGTCGTGGACGATCTGCTCGCCACGGGCGGGACGGCCGCGGCCACCGTGCACTTGCTCCGCCAACTGGGAGCCGAGATTGTCGGGCTGGCCTTCCTGGTCGAACTCACGTCGCTCAAGGGACGTGAGAAACTCGACGGCTGTCCGGTCCATTCGTTGATCACGTACCTGTAGGAGTGATCAGTAAACAGTTATCAGTGGTCAGTTTCCGGATCCAATCACTGAAAACTGAAGACTGAAAACCTTCCCTTCACGCTTCACGTTTCGCGCCTCACGCCCCACGGTTTTGGGACTTGTCAAACCGGGGGTGCCGTGTTATGAATACCCTCCTTTTTTAGGGGGAGGGACACAGCCCGCATGCCCGGAAAGACCAAATCGAAGAAATCTTCGGCCAGCAAGCCGGCAAGAAAGTCTCCCGCCAAGCCCCTGCCGGTGAATTCGAAAAAGCCGTCGGTGGCGGTGCGGGTGAGCACGCCGGAAGTCGCGGCGCCCGTCAAGCGGCCGACCAAGCTGATGGCGCCCGAGCGCCGGGCCGCGCTGCATCGGATGCTGATGAACAAGCGTCAGGAATTGATGCAGGAAATCACCGGCAACCTCGGCGCATCCCTGACGGAGGATCAACGCCGCCGTCTGGAATCCGCCATGGACGTGGGCGATCAATCGCTGATGGACCTGGACCGCGAGCTCGGCATTTCGCTGATGGAAATGCGCAACAAGCGGCGCCAGTTGATCGACGAGGCGCTGGGGCGCCTGGAGGACGGCACCTACGGCCTGTGCGACGATTGCAGTGTGGAAATCAACGAGAAGCGTCTGGCGGCGGTCCCGTTCGCCAAGCTGTGCGTGGCCTGTCAGTCGAAGCAGGAATTGATCGAGAAAATCGAGAAGGGCGAGGAACGCGAGCAGTGATGGCCGGAACGCCGCCCCGGCGTTCGCTGTGGTTCCGGACACGCGCATGTCGTCCATATCCCCCAGGGCGGTCGTGCTGGCGAGCGGTGGGTTGGATTCCACCGTGGCTGCGGTCGTCGCCAAGCGGGACGGCTGCCGCCTGTTTCTCCTGACGATCGCCTACGGCCAGCGCCACCGCATCGAAGTCGACCGGGCCCGCCAGGTGGCCCGCGCGCTCGAGGCCGAGGACCATCGCGTCATCGAGATCGACCTGCGCGCGTTCGGCGGATCCGCCCTGACCTCGGATCAGCCGGTGCCCAGGGACCGCTCGGAGGCCGAGCGTCGGGGAGGGATCCCGTCCACCTACGTGCCCGCCCGGAACACGATCTTCCTGTCCCTGGCGCTGGCCTACGCCGAAACGGTGGAGGCGGAGGCGATCTATATCGGGGCCAACGTGCTGGATTACTCGGGCTATCCGGATTGCCGGTCCGAGTACCTGCAGGCGTTCGAGCGGGTGGCCAGGTTGGGGACCAAGGCGGGCGTCGAGGGCCGCGGTGTTGAGATCCGGGCGCCGTTGCTCACGCTCTCCAAGGCCGAGATTATCCGGCTCGGGGTTTCGCTGAAGGCGCCGCTGCAATTGACGCACAGTTGTTACGATCCCGCCGTCAATGGGGACGCCTGCGGCCGTTGCGACAGTTGCCGGATCAGGCTCGAGGGGTTTAAGGCGGCCGGATTATCCGATCCGGTGCCCTATGCGAACGGTGCGGTGAGGAGATGAGCGTGTCGCCGGAAGAATTCTTCATGTACTTGATCATCGGCCTGATCATCGTGATCCCGCTCTCCGCGCGGCTCTATCGCTACCTGACGGCCAAACGGATGGCGCAGATGATGGATCAGCAGTTCGGGCAGCCGCCGTCCGGCGATCATCCCGAGAAAAGGTAGGGCCTCAGCATGTGGGGTAGGTTCATGATCTTTCACCGCCTGTTTGGGGCCGGCAGGCTGTCCCTGGCGCTGCTGGCCGCGGTGGTGCTGTGTCCGCAAGCTGCATGGCCCGCGTCGAAACCGACCCCGACCCCGGCGGAATTCAAGACGGGGGAGGCCGCGTTCGTTGCCAATTGCGCCCGCTGCCACGGTGAGCGTGGCGTGGGGACGTCCCAGGGGCCGCCGTTCGTTCATAAGATCTACGAACCGAACCACCACGGCGACGCCGCGTTCCATCGCGCCGCCACGCTGGGGGTCCGCGCGCACCAT
>JBFGRH010000120.1:0-6281 GCA_041563795.1 Nitrospiraceae bacterium
GCCATCTTGATCTGCAATTCCTTCGCATGCACGAGGTAGTCCGTCGTCACGCCGAACCGCGCCGAGGCGACCTGCTTGATCGCGCTGTTCTTGGAGTCGCCGTTCGGCAGCGGCACGAACCGTTCCGCGTCCTCGCCGCCCTCGCCGGTGTTGCTCTTGCCGCCGATCCGGTTCATGGCGATCGCGAGCGTCTCGTGCGCCTCCTTGCTGATCGCGCCGAACGACATGGCGCCGGTCGTGAACCGCTTCACGATATTCGTCGCCGGCTCGACCTCCTCGAGCGGGACCGGCTGCGGCAGGGTCTTCAGCTCCAGCAGCCCGCGGATGTTGGAGCGCCGCCGGCTTTCGTCGTTCACCAAGGCGGAGAATTCCCTGAACGTCTGGGGGCTGTTGCTCTTCGTCGCATGCTGCAGCTTGAAGATCGTCTCCGGGTTCCAGTTGTGGTGCTCGCCCTGCACCCGGTAGTGGACTTCGCCGCCGAAGTCGAGCTGGCGGATCGGCGCCGGCTCGTAGGCCATGCGATGCCGCCGCAGCGTTTCCTCACCGATTTCGCGGATGCCGATCCCCTCGATGCGGGACGGCGTGCCGGTGAAGTAGCGCGCGACCAGCTGCGCGTTCAGCCCGATGGCCTCGAAAATCTGCGCCCCGCAGTAGGACTGGACCGTGGAGATCCCCATCTTGGAGAAAATCTTGAGCAGGCCCTTGTTGATCGCCTTGATGAACTTGTTCTCGGCCGTCACGGCGTCGATGCCCTCCGGCAGGTAGCCGTCCCGCTCCATGTCCACGAGCGACTCGAACACGAGGTACGGGTTGATCGTCCCCGCCCCGTAGCCGATCAGGCAGGCGAAATGATGGACGTCACGCGGCTCGCCGGTCTCGAGGATGAGGCCGACCTCCGTGCGGGTGCACTCGCGCACGAGATGGTGGTGCAGGGCGGAGATGCCGAGCAGGCTCGGAATCGGCGCCCACTCCTCGTTCACGCCCCGATCGCTCAGGATGAGAAACTTGTAGCCCTCCTTGATCGCCTGCGAGGCCTCCCGGCAGAGGCCGTCCACGGCCGCCCCGAGCCCGTCGGGCCCCTCGCTGACGCAGAACAGCATGCGGAGGGTCTTGCTCTTGAAATGCGGATCGGCCAGATCGCGGATTTTCTGCAGGTCGCCGTTGGTCAGGATCGGCTGCCCCACCTTGATGCGGCGGCAGGACTCCGGACGCTCGTCCATGAGGTTCGGCTTGGGACCGATGTTCGTCACCAGCGACATGACCAGCTGCTCGCGGATCGGATCGATCGGCGGGTTGGTCACCTGGGCAAAGAGCTGTTTGAAATACTTGAAGAGCAATTGCGGCCGCTCGGAGAGCACGGCCAGCGGGGTGTCGGTCCCCATGGAGGAGACGGGCTCCTCGCCGGTGACGACCATCGGCGTGATCACCATCTTGAGCTCTTCGACCGTGTAGCCGAAGGCCTGCTGGCGCTGGCGGATCGTCGGATGGTCCGGCTGCGGGACGTTCATGGGTTCCGGCAGCTCGCTCAGCGAGACGCCGTACTGGCTCACCCACGAGCGGTACGGCTTGCGCCCGACGATGTCGGCCTTGATGTCCTCGTCGTCCACGATCCGGCCCTGCGTCGTATCCACCAGGAACATGCGGCCCGGCTGGAGGCGGCCCTTCTGGCGGACCTGCTTGGGCTCGACCGGCAGCACGCCGGCTTCGGAGGCCAGCACGACGAGGTCGTCCGTGGTCACCTGATACCGGCAGGGCCGCAGGCCGTTGCGGTCCAGCGTGGCCCCGATCAGCTTGCCGTCGGTGAAACAGACCGCCGCGGGACCGTCCCACGGCTCCATCATCGCCGCGTGGTACTGATAGAACCCGAGCCGGTCGAGGTCCATGTGCGGGTTCGCCACCCAGGGCTCCGGGATCAGCATCATCATGGCGTGGGGCAGCGAGCGCCCGCCCAGCACGAGGAACTCCAGCGCGTTATCGAGGGAGGCCGAGTCGCTCTGCTGTTCACTGACGATCGGGAAGAGCTTGGTGATGTCCTTGCCGAAGAGCGCCGATTCCAGGCGGCCCTGGCGCGCCTTCATCCAATTGACGTTGCCCTTGAGCGTGTTGATCTCGCCGTTGTGGCAGATGTAGCGGTACGGATGGGCCAGCGGCCAGGTCGGGAACGTGTTCGTGCTGAACCGCGAGTGCACGAGCGCCAGCGCGCTCGTCAGGCTGGCGTCGGTCAGGTCCTGGTAGTAGGCCGCCATCTGGTTCGGCAGCAGCAGTCCTTTGTAGACGATCGTGTTCGCCGAGAGGCTCACCACATAGAAATATTCGCGCCCCTCGATCGCCGACGCGCTCACGGCGTTCTCGACCCGCCGCCGGACGGCGTAGAGTTTCCGCTCGAACGCGGCCGGGTCGAGCATGTCGCGCGCGATGAAGATCTGCCGGATGACCGGCTCCGTGCGCCGCGCCTGCTCGCCGATGGCATCGCTCTTGACGGGGACGTCGCGCCAGCCGAGACTGCGCGCGCCCTCCTCCACGACCATTTTCTCGAACAGGGTCTCGCACTGTTTCCGGGCCGCCACGTTCGGCGGCAGGAAGACCATGCCGACGCCGTAGGCGCCGGCCTCGGGCAGCGTGACGCCGGTGTCCGCCGCGGCGCGCTTCAGGAACCCGTGCGGGACCTGCAGGAGGATGCCGGCGCCGTCGCCGGTGCAGGGATCGCATCCCTGCGCGCCCCGATGGGAGAGATTGTCGAGCACTTGCAGGCCCTGCTGGACGATGGCGTGCGACTTGTTGCCCTTGATGTTGGCAACAAACCCGATCCCGCAGCCGTCCTTCTCGTGCGTCGGATCGTAGAGGCCTTGTTTTTCAGGCAAACCCGGAATGTTCATGTCGGTAATCTTCAATGGCTCGTAAGACGCTTCCCGTTCACTCCACCTGCGGTGACGTCACCAACGGACGTTACGTACATGCCGTTCTCGTGCGTCGGATCGAAGAGGCCCTGCTTGGGAGGCAGCCCCGGGATGTTCATTTCCTGACGTGAAAACCCGCGCGTGAATCGTGGCCAACCTTACCGGACGCCGTGCAAATCTGTCAAGATAAGAACTCCGCCGAACTGCGCAATTCCGAACGCAATTTGCTCTGTTTCGAGGCTTGACAACGGCGGGTCATTCCCTCAGACTCCCCGCCATGTCACAGCGCCCGGCGACCACGACGCTGCACACGATGGCCGACGTGTGGGAGACCTACCGCTCGGAGTTGGACGGCGTCGACGACCATATCCGCAAGAATCTCGATTCGTCCGTCACCCTCGTCAACACCGTGGCGGCCCACATCCTCAGCAGCGGCGGCAAGCGCATCCGCCCGCTCTTGCTGTTGCTCTCGGCCCGGCTGTTCGGGAACACCTCCTCGGACCCGCAGAGCCTCGGCAGCCTCGTCGAATTCATCCACACCGCCACGCTGCTGCACGACGATGTCGTCGACGACGCCGACCTGCGCCGCGGCCGGCAGACCGCCCGCAAGGTGTGGAGCAATCAGATCAGCATCCTCGTGGGCGATTACCTCTATTCACACGCGATGCGCCAGATCGTCACCTTCAAGAACCAGGCGATCAACGAGACGCTGGCCGAGGCCTGCCGGAGGATGGCGGAGGGCGAAGTCCTGCAGCTCTACCATCACGGCAGCATCACCATGACCGAGGACGACTATATCCGGATCGTGGAGCACAAGACGGCGAGCCTGATCGCCGCGTCCTGCCGCATCGGCGCGATCATCGGGCGCGCCTCGGACGAGGAGCAGGCGGCCCTCTTCCGGTTCGGCGAGTACATCGGGATCGCCTTTCAAATCGCGGACGACACGCTCGACTACACGGCCGACGGCGCCTCGCTCGGCAAGACGCTGGGGCAGGACCTGCGGGAGGGCAAGATCACGCTCCCGCTGCTCCATCTCCTGGAGCACTGCCCCGAGCCCGACCGGCAGATGATCAAGGACCGGCTGGAGACCCGGACGCTGTCGGAGACCGACCTGCAACGGATCATCGCGCTGATGCAGGATTATGGATCCATCGCCCACGCCACGGACCGGGCCCAGGACTACGTCGCGGCGGCCACCCGAAGCCTGGCCCCGTTCGAGGAATCGCCGGCCAAGCACGCGCTGGTCGTCGTTGCCGACTATATGGTCCACCGCGACCGGTAACGGGGTTCCAGCCAGACCGTTCCGATGATTCTTCCTCCAGCGCTACACCATGCACCGCCCATGACGGATCGTGCACTCCATCCGCTGGTGAAACTGGCCGCCGACGCAGTCGAGGGGTTTGTCCGGGACCGGCGGATCATCGCCCCGCCGGAGGATTTCCTGGCGCGCTTCCCGCAGGCAGCCCGGCGGGCCGGTGCCTTCGTCTGTCTGAAGACGCAAGGGCAATTGCGCGGCTGCATCGGGACGACGGAACCGACCAGGGAGACCCTGGCCGTGGAGATCATCGAAAACGCCGTCGCGGCAGCGACGCGCGATCCCCGCTTCGCGCCGGTGAGCCTGGAAGAGTTGTATGAGCTGGCGGTTACCGTGGACGTGCTCTCCGAGCCGGAGCCGGTCGCCGACGGCACGCAACTCGACCATCAACGCTACGGCGTGATCGTGCGGGCCGGCGCGCGGCACGGCGTATTGCTGCCGGACATCGAGCAGATCGACTCCGTCCAGGACCAGATTGCGACGGCGCGGCAGAAAGCCGGGATCGCCTACGACGAGCGGATTGAGTTGTTTCGGTTTGAAGTAGTGCGTTACAAATAAGCAACGAGGCAATCGGCAACAGCCCCTTACCGGAGTTCTCATGGCCAATATCATTCCCTTCCGCGGCGTGCTCTACAATCCGGCGAAGATCCCCGACATCAGTCGCGTGGTCGCGCCGCCGTACGACGTGATCGATGCGGCATTTCAAGAGGCCCTGCACGCCCGTCACCCGCACAACGTCATCCGGCTCGAATTGGGCCTCGACGAACCGGGCGATGGCCCGGGACACAACCGCTACACGCGCGCCGCCGGGCTGCTCAAGGACTGGATGGCCGGGGGGATCCTGCAACGTGAGCGCGAGCCCGGCATCTATCCCTACATGATTGAGTACCGGTCGCCGCTGGATGCCGCGGGCGCGCCGCCGAAATTGCTCAAGGGATTTTTCTCCACGGTCGAATTGGAGGAGTTCGGCACCGGCAAGATCTACCCGCACGAAAACACGCGGGCCGCGGCCAAGACGGACCGCCTGAATCTGCTGGAAGCCTGCGCGGCCAACTTCAGCGCGATCTTCTCGCTGTTCTCCGACCCGAAGGGTGCCGTCGTGCAGCTGCTCGACAAATCCGTCAACGCCGACAAGCCGCGCTTCGAGTTCACGGATGACGAGGGCTTCCGCCAGCGCCTCTGGGCCATCACGGACCGGTCGGTGCTGAAGGAAATCGTCGCCTGCATGAAATCCTCGCCCCTCTTCATCGCCGACGGGCACCATCGGTACGAGACCGCGCTCAACTACCGGAAATCCCGCCGCGCAGGCGCGGCGGCCAGAGGGATTCAGCCCTATGACGCGGTGCTGATGCTCTTCGCCAGCCTGGAGGATCCCGGTCTCACCGTCCTGCCCACGCACCGCGTCCTGACGACGCCGGTGCCGCCGCTCCCCGAGCTCACACGCCTGCTCGGCGAGGCCTGCGACATCGAGGAGGTTTCCGCGAACCAATTCATCCGGACGCTGCGCACACGCGGTCAGGCCGCGCCCGTCTTCGGCCTGGCGCTCCGCGGGGCCCCGTCGCCCCTGCTGCTGACGGTCAAGCCCGGCCACCGGCCCAAGGCGGGTGCGTCGGAGCGGGACAAGCTGGATGTGTCGCTGCTCCAGACGCTGGTCATGAACAGACTCTGTCCGAACGAGTCGGACCAGCACGCGCTGATCTATACCAAGGACGACCATGAGGCGATCGACCTGGTCGCGCAGGGCAAGGCCACCGCCGCCCTGCTGCTGAACCCGACCAAGGTCGGTGAAGTCCGGGCCGTGGCCGCAGCCGGCGAGCGCATGCCGCACAAGTCCACCTACTTTTTTCCCAAGCAACTCACGGGCCTCGTCATGAACGTGATGGAGTAAGCTCGCCGCAGCCGGGCGGCATGGGTGGCCGCACACATCCAGCCTCTTCCTCCCAAGCAACTCACAGGCCTCGTCATGAACGTGATGGAGTAGGCTCATTTCAGCCGGGCAGCATGCGGCATGGGTGGCCGCACACATCCAGCCTCTTCCTCTTAAGCAACCCACGGGCCTCGTCATGAAC
>JBFGRH010000121.1:0-6262 GCA_041563795.1 Nitrospiraceae bacterium
CACCCCGCCTGGCCTGCGCCAGGTCCTCGGCCGCCATCGGCGGCGGATCCACGAGAATCCGGTGCTCGCCGATCGTCAGAAAATGGCCGTTGAAGTCGAGTTGCTTTTCTTCTGAAAACCAGGACCACTGCCAGATGCCGGGGAGAAGTTGCCTGAGCATGATCACATCCCGGCGAGGGCGTCTTGCACGACCTTCGACACGTTCGAACGGATGTCGGCATCGTTGGGGAGATCGATGATGTCGTCTTCCGGGATGGTGATGAACTTGCGGTTGGGCCCCTTGGTCAGCGAGATCAGGAAAATGCCGTTGGCGGGCTTGACCGGCACGACCGCCTCCACGGCGGCATCCAGCCCCTTGAGCAGCTCATGAAATTTCTTGATCCCGGCCTCGATCTCGTCCATGTCAGAGTCCTTTCGACTCGGCCAGCAGCTTGTTGACTTCTTGCACAATCACGTCGGCCCCGGCGAGATCCATGTTCCCCACCCGTTGCCACCGGATGATCCCGTTCTGGTCGATCACGTAGACATTCGGGATGAACTTGCCTCCGCCATAGAGTTTATCCGTGGTCTTCTTGGGGTCGAGCAGGTACGGATAGGTCACTTTCACCGGGAACACGGCCAGAAACTCCGTGACGCTCTTCCTGGAGTCCCCCGCGGAATTGACGCCCACGACGGCCACGTTCTTGCCCTGCGTGGCCTCGAATACTTTTTGAAGATTGGTCCCCTGCTCGAGGCAGGGATCGCAAATGTGGAACAGGCCCAGCACGATGACCTTGCCCTTGAAACTCTGGAGCGAGACGGTCTCGCCCGCGATGGACGTGAGCGAGAAATTCGGTGCGGGCTCACCGACCTTGAAGAACCCGGCCGCGAACACCGGCAGCGCGAACAGGAGCGACGACAGCGCGATCAGCGGTATGCGTTTCATAATGGTACCTCTCTTGGTGACATCGCCAATGATGCCAGCATCCTAGCACGCCCAAATTTTGATGAGCAACCGTCTCGCAGAGCGTTCAAAAAGGTTGTCCGGCTAGGCCGCAGCGAGCGAAAAGCCGAGGCATACTTTTCTCGGTATGTCGCAGGCTTTGAGCGATGCGAGAACGACGCTGGCGACCTTTTTCAACGCTCTGTTAGTGGTGGGATTCGAACAGGCCGAGCTGCAGCTCTTCGGCCCTGGTGAACGGGATCGGGTACTGTTCGGTAAAGCAGGCGCTGCAATACTGGGTGGGGTCGGCCGGGGAGACTTTCAGCATGCCCTCGAGGCTCAGGTACGCGAGGCTGTCGGCCGTGATGTATTTCTTGATCTCCTGGATCTTATGGCTCGACGCGATCAGCTCCTTCTTGGTCGGCGTATCGATGCCGTAGAAGCAGGGGGAAATGATCGGCGGCGAGCTGATCCGCATGTGGACCTCCTTCGCCCCGGCGTGCCGGATCATCTTCACGATCTTGCGGCTCGTCGTACCGCGCACGAGCGAATCGTCCACAACGACCACGCGCTTGCCCTTCAGGATGTCCGGGATCGCGTTGAGCTTCACCTTCACACCGAAGTGACGGATCTGCTGTTCCGGCTCGATGAAGGTCCGGCCCACGTAGTGGTTGCGGATCAGGCCGGTCTCGAATGGAATCCCTGCCCCCTCCGAAAACCCCAGCGCGGCGGGCACGCCGGAGTCCGGAACGGCGATGACGATATCCGCCGGCACCTTGGATTCCTTGGCCAGCTGCCGGCCGTAGGCCTTGCGCGATTCGTAGACCGTGTGGTTGCCGAAAATCTTGCTGTCCGGCCGCGCAAAATAGACGTACTCGAACACGCACATCGCCTCGCGCGTGGGCGCGAAGGGCTTCAACGACGTGACCCCGCGGTGATCCATCACGATCAGTTCACCCGGCTCGATGTCCCGCACGTACTCTCCGCCGATCAGGTCGAGCGCGCAGGTTTCCGACGCCACCACCCAGCTGCCCTTGGCCTGCCCCAGGCAGAGGGGCCGCAGCCCGTACGGATCCCGCGCCGCGATGACACCCTGGTCCGTCAGGATCACGAGCGAGAAGGCGCCCCGCACCTGGCTCAGCGCGTCCACGATGCGCGCCAGCATCGTGTCGGCTTTGGAGTGGGCGATCAGATGGATGATGACTTCGCTGTCCGTGGTGGACTGGAAGATCGACCCGTAGGCCTCCAGTTCGTTCCGGAGCATTTGCGCGTTGATCAAGTTGCCGTTGTGGGCCAGCGCCAGGTTGCCGAGGGCGAAGTTCACGTTGAGCGGCTGGACGTTCTTCAGCCCCGTTCCACCGGCCGTGGAGTAGCGGTTGTGGCCGATCGCCATGTGGCCGTGCAGGCGCTTGATCACCGATTTCGTGTAGACGTCGGCGACGAGACCAAGCCCTTTCTCGACGTGAAAATGCTCGCCATCCGAAGCGGCGATGCCCGACCCTTCCTGCCCGCGGTGCTGGAGGGCATACAGCCCCAGATAGGCGATGTTGGCGGCTTCCTTGTGGCCGTAGATGCCGAAGACGGCGCATTCGTCGTGAAATTTGTCCGGTGTGATGAACTGGGGACGTGGCGTGCGGAGTGCGGGCTGCCCGGCCATCGGAAGCTCTGTTCGGGTGCGGCCCATGATCCCTAGTCCCTCACGCCTGATTGAGCGCCCGTTCAAGGCTGTGACTCCATCGATCTAACAGGGTTTTCAGGTCTTCGTCAACCCGACAGGCGGGAGCCTGTTTGACCGGTTCGACAGTGATGACCAGCCGTTCGCCTCCGACGGTCCCGATCTTCGCAGCGGGTACGCCCATCGCCTGCGCCGCCTTCAACACCGTCTCGGCAGCCTCGGCCTTGACCGACAGCACGATCCGGGACTGGCTCTCTCCGAACAGCAGCGCATCCCGCCTGATGGTGTACCCATCCAATCGTACCACAGCGCCGAGCGCTTGTGTCGGATTGGACAGGCAGCATTCAGCCAGGGCGACGGCCAACCCGCCGTCCGAGCAATCGTGCGCGGATTGAACCACCCCGTCGCGGATGAGTGTCAGCGCGCAGGCCTGGAGCGCCTTTTCGGTGTCCAGGTTCAGGTACGGCGGCTCGCCCTGCTCCCGGTGATGGGCCACGCGCAGGTATTCCGTGCCGCCCAGATCTTCACGCGTCGCGCCGAGCAGGATGATCACGTCCCCGGCCTGCTTGAACCACTGCGTCATGGTCTGCTCGGCCTGCTCGATCAGGCCGACCATCCCGAGGATCGGCGTGGGATAGATGTTCAACCCGTTCGTCTCGTTGTAGAAGCTGACGTTGCCGCTCACGACCGGCACGTTGAGCGCATGGCAGGCGTCGGCGATCCCTTCCACGGAGAGAATAAACTGCCACATGACTTCGGGCCGCTCGGGATTGCCGAAGTTGAGGCAGTCCGTCAGGCCGATCGGTTCGGCGCCGGAACAGACCAGGTTGCGCGCCGCCTCCGCCACCGCGATCATGCCCCCCATGTACGGATGCAGCACGCAGTACCGGCCGTTGCAGTCCGCCGTGATCGCCACCGCCTTGTTCGTGCCCTTGATCCGGAGCACCGCCGCATCCGAACCGGGCCGCACCACGCTGTTCGTCCGCACCATGTGGTCGTATTGCTCGTAGACCCAGCGCTTGCTCGCGATCGTCGGCGACGCGAGCAACTCGAGCAGCACGGCCGTATAGTCTTTGGGTTCCTTGAGCGCGTCGAGGTTGAGCGCCTGCAACAATTCCTGGTACGCGGGCGGGGCATTGGGCCGTTCGTACTTGGGGCCGTCCTCGGCCAGCGCCTTGGCAGGAATCTCCGCCACCACCTTGCCCTGATCCTTGACGCGCAGGATCCCGTCGCCGGTCACGCGGCCCACCACGGCGCAATCCAGGTCCCACTTGCGGCAGATGCGGAGGACGTCCTCCTCTTTCCCCTGTTTCGCCACCATGAGCATCCGCTCCTGCGACTCCGACAACATCAATTCATAGGGCGTCATGCCCGGCTCGCGCCGCGGCACCTGCGTCAGGTCGAGCTCGAGGCCGTTGCCCGCGCGCGAGGCCATTTCGCAGGACGAACTGGTCAGTCCGGCCGCGCCCATGTCCTGGATGCCGACGAGCAGGTCGGTCTCCATGAGTTCCAGGCAGGCTTCCAGCAGCAATTTCTCGGTAAACGGATCCCCTACCTGCACGGTCGGACGCTTGGACTCGGAGGCTTCGTCAAAGGAATCCGAGGCCATGGTGGCCCCGTGGATGCCGTCGCGGCCGGTCTTGGAACCGACATAGAGGACCGGATTGCCGACACCGGCCGCCGTGCCCTTGAACAGGCGGTCTTTTTTCGCGATACCGAGACAGAACACATTGACCAAAGGATTGTTTGAATAGATTTCGTTGAAGACCATCTCGCCGCCGACCGTCGGCACGCCCATGCAGTTGCCGTAGCCCGCAATCCCCGCCACGACGCCTTTCACGAGATAGCGGTTCTTGGGCCGATCCAGGAGGCCGAACCGGAGCGAATCCAGCAGCGCGATCGGCCGCGCGCCCATCGTGAAGATGTCGCGCAGGATCCCGCCCACGCCGGTCGCCGCGCCCTGGTAGGGCTCGATGAACGACGGATGATTGTGGGACTCCATCTTGAAGACCGCGCAGAGCCCGTCGCCGATGTCCACCGCGCCGGCGTTCTCGCCCGGCCCCTGCACCACGCGCGGGCCGGTCGTCGGCAGCTTCTTCAGATGCACGCGCGAGCTCTTGTAGGAACAGTGTTCGCTCCACATGACGGAGAAGATGCCGAGCTCGGTCAGGTTCGGCTCCCGCCCGAGAATCTCGACGACTTTCTTGTATTCGTCGTCCGAGAGTCCGTGTTGGGCAATAAGCTCTTTGGAGAGTTTCATCTCTTACGCCACGCTCGTCTTGAGCTTGGCCTTCTTGAGCGCGTCCAGCATGGAGCGGAAGATCACCTGCCCGTCCTGGTTGCCCAGCATCTCCTCGGCGCAGCGTTCCGGGTGGGGCATCAGCCCCAGGACGTTGCCTTCGGCGTTCCGGATGCCGGCGATGTTGTCGAGCGAGCCGTTCGGGTTGGCATCCGGTGTCACCTTCCCTTCCGGCGTGCAATAGCGAAAGATAACCTGGGCATTGGCCTGGAGCGAGGCGAGCGTGACCGGGTCGGTGTAATAGTTGCCGTCCGCGTGCGCGATGGGAATCCTCAGCACCTGCCCGGATTCGCAGAGACCGGTGAAGGGCGTGGCGGCGTTCTCGACCTTCACGTGGACGTCCTTGCAGATGAAGGACAGCGACTTATTCCTGAGCATGGCACCGGGCAACAATCCCGCCTCGAGCAGGATCTGAAACCCGTTGCAGATCCCAAGCACCATGCCGCCTTCTTTGGCAAACTGCTGGACCGCTTTCATCACGGGCGAGAACCGCGCGATGGCTCCGGTGCGCAGGTAGTCTCCGTATGAAAACCCGCCGGGCAGGATGATCGCTTCGAGGCCGTCCAGCGAGGTCTCCTTGTGCCAGACCGGAACGGCCTTCTGGCCCAGAACGTCCGACATGACGTGGATGCAATCGTGGTCGCAGTTGGATCCGGGGAAAACGATGACGCCGAAGTTCATAATATCGTGAAGCGTGGAATGTGCCGCGCACCCTGCGAAGTTGATGGACTCGCCGTCAGCCTGCCAACTCGAACCGGTACTCCTCGATAATCGTATTGGCGAGCAGTTTCTCGCACATGGCCTTCACCTCGGTCTCGGCCCTGTCCTGGGTCGTCTCCTGCAGTTCCACTTCCAGGTACTTCCCCATCCGCACGTCCCGCACGTTCTTGAACCCCAGTGTCTCGAGCGCATGCTCGATGGCCTTCCCCTGCGGGTCGAGAATGCCGGACTTCAAGGTAATGTGGATCTTCGCCTTCACCGTTCCTGTCCCTTCTTCGATGTTTCCGTCAAGTCGTCAATGTAGGATCGGATCCAGAATATGCCCCCAATGGTCACCAGCCCCCCGACTGCGAGCGCCGCAAAGGCCCACCGCCATTTCGAATCGGTCAGATGATAGGCCATCAGCCCGACAGCACCGGCCCAGACCACCACCGCCGCCACCAGGCCATAATGCAGAAACAATCGGAGGAACGTCTTCACGGTTCAATTTCCACTCCGAGCGGAGGGACAGACTTCTAAGCGGCCTGTCCCTCCGCCTGCACTCCTCTTAGAGGGGCGACGTGGCTGGCTCGCAACTGCGCGCGTCCAACGAGGGCCTTCCGAGGCCGCGCGTTGCGCGAGCACAGCGAGCCGGCCAGGGAGGCCC
>JBFGRH010000122.1:0-6174 GCA_041563795.1 Nitrospiraceae bacterium
CCCCCTTCAACGGAATCTGGACCAGGTTCTTTTTCGCCTGTTCGACCGCCTTCGAGATGGCCGCCGGCACTTCCGCCGCCTTTCCCTTCCCGATCCCGACCCAGCCCAACCCGTCGCCCACGACCACGAGCGCGCAGAAATTGAAACGCTTCCCGCCCTTGACCACTTTGGCCACACGGTTGATAAAGACAACCTTGTCCTTCAGGCTCAGTTCATCCGGGTTGACTCGCACGCGGTGGTTCCCCTTCCTTCGTGACAGTTAGAACTGCAGGCCGTGTTCGCGCGACGCTTCCGCCAGTGCCTTCACGCGGCCATGATAGAGCCGACCGCCCCGATCAAACACGACCGCCCCGACCTTGGCGGACTTGGCACGACTGGCGATGAGCTTGCCGACTTCCTTGGCCACCTCGATGGGGTTTTTTGATTGCGCCACCCCCTTCACCTCGGGATCCAGCGTGGACGCCGCCGCCAGGGTGTGGCCCTGCGTATCATCGATGATCTGGGCGTAGATATGGCTCTTGCTGCGGAACACGCTCAGACGCGGACGGGCCGGCGTCCCGAACACGCGTTGGCGGACCCGTTGACGCCGTCGTTCCAGCTTCTCAGTCTTTTCAGCAATGCGCACGTCGCACCTACTTTCCGGTCTTGCCTTCCTTCTTGCGAAGGACTTCGCCCGAGTACCGGATCCCCTTTTGTTTATACACATCCGGCGGCTTGATGGCGCGCATGTCGGCGGCGGTTTGACCCACCAGTCGCTTGTCGACGCCCTTCAGCTGAATGATCGTTTGCTTTTCGATCTTGACTTCGATCCCTTTGGGCACCGCAAAAGCCACCGGCTGGTTGTAGCCGACGCTCAATTGGATGTTCTGGCCTTGCACTTGCGCCTTGTACCCGACG
Organism: Nitrospiraceae bacterium; assembly: GCA_041563795.1. Classification (GTDB taxonomy): domain Bacteria; phylum Nitrospirota; class Nitrospiria; order Nitrospirales; family Nitrospiraceae; genus 2-02-FULL-62-14. The sequence continues at coordinate 898 of JBFGRH010000122.1, forward strand.
CCCGTCATCTCAAGCGTCTTCTCGTAGCCCTTCGTCACGCCGGCGATCATGTTCTGCAACTCGGCCCTGACCAGCCCGTGCATGGCACGCACGACCGGCGCATCGTTATCCCGATTCACCTGCAGGTGGCCGTCCGTCAGCGCCACGGAGATTCCGGGTTTGAGCGCCCACTGGAGCTGCCCGAGCGGACCCTTGACCGAGACCAGCTGATTGGCCACCGAGATTTCGACCTTCGGCGGAACGGGAATGATTTTTCTTCCAATACGTGACATGTCGATCGAGCCCTCGTTACCAGATATGGCAGAGGACTTCCCCGCCCAAGTTGGCCTGACGCGACGCCTGATCGGTCATCACGCCCTTCGAATTGGACACGATGGCGAGCCCCATGCCACCCATGATCTTCGGCATTTCCCGCTTGCCGACATAGACCCGCTTGCCCGGCCGGCTGACCCGCCGCATCCCCGTGATGACCGGGACCCCGTCATTGATGTAGCGGAGCTGCACCCGGATCGTCGGGTGGCTCGCTTCCGTGGACTGCTCAAAGGAGCCGATGAACCCCTCGTCCCTGAGCACCCGAAGAATCTCCGCCTTTAACCTGGACGCAGGGATGGACACCGACTCCTTCCCCCGGCGGGCGGCGTTTTGAATCCTATTAAGAAGATCTGCGATGGGATCTGTGACCATGCGTATTCTCCCGACCTACCAGCTGGCTTTCGTCACGCCGGGGATCTCCCCCTTCAGGCTCAGAAAGCGGAAACAAATCCGGCACATCCTGAACCGACGCAGAAAGCCGCGGACGCGTCCGCACAGGGGACACCGGTTGTATTGCCTGGTTGAAAACTTCTGCTTGCTCGCCGCCTTGTTTCGCAACGCTTTTCGTGACACGAACGATTCCTCCGCCTCAGGTTCTGAATGGCATGCCGAGATGGCGCAACAGCGCTTTTCCCTCGTCGTTGGTCATGGCCGACGTCACGAAGGTGATGTCCATGCCGTGAATCGACGCCACGCTGTCATACTTGATCTCGGGGAAGATCAACTGTTCCTTGAGTCCCAGCGTATAATTGCCCCGCCCATCAAACGCCTTGGGAGACACGCCCTTAAAGTCGCGAATGCGCGGCAAGGCGGTCGAGACCAGCCGATCGACGAATTCATACATCCGATCGCTTCTCAGCGTGACCTTCGCGCCGATCGGCATCCCCTGGCGAAGCTTGAACCCGGCAATGGCCTTCTTGGCCTTGGTCACGACAGGCCGCTGCCCCGTGATCACGCCCAGCTCGGTGGAGGCGCTCTCCAGGAGCTTGACGTTCTGAATCGCCTCGCCCATGCCCACGTTCAGGACGACCCGTTGGAGCCGGGGCACCTGCATGGGATTCTTGTAGCCGAATTCCTTCATCAGGGCCGGCACGACCGTCTGGAAATAGGTCTGCTTGAGACGCGGCGGAGTCTTGGGGCCCGACGGAGCGTCGTCGACCTCCTTGTCCCGGTGGGCCGCAGGGGCCCCCTTCTTATGGGCCGCCTTCTTCTCGCCCTCTTTGTGCGCCGTATCCTTCTCGCCTTTAGTCATGGCCATTCCCTACTCAATCACGGCCTGGTCTTTTTTCGTGATCCGCACGCGTGTCCCGTTCTCAAGGACCTTGAGCCCCACCCGGGCCCGCTTTTGCAGATTCGCGCTGAAGTACATCACGTTGGAAATCGACATCGGGGCTTCCCGCTCGAGAATCCCCCCCTGCCGGACCTTCTGGTTCGGCTTGGTGTGCCGCTTGATCATGTTGAGCTTCTCAACCACGACCGTGCTTTCCTCCGGATGGACGGAGAGGATCTTCCCGGTCTTCCCCCGCTCCGCTCCGGCGATCACGATCACCGTATCCCCTTTTTTCAGCTTGGCTTTCATATCGACGGATCCTCGCCGGTTCCCTAGAGCACTTCCGGGGCAAGTGAGATGATCTTCATGAACTTTTTCCAGCGCAGTTCCCGGGCCACCGGCCCGAAGATGCGGGTTCCGATCGGCTCTCCCTGCGCGTTAATCAACACGCAGGCGTTGCGATCGAATTTGATGTAGGAGCCGTCCTCGCGCCGCACGCCCTTGGTCGTCCGCACGATGACCGCCTTGCTCACATCGCCCTTCTTGACGGTCGCCTGCGGGATGGCCTCCTTGACCGCGACCACCACGATATCGCCGAGCGAACCGTAGCGGCGCTTCGAGCCTCCCAGCACGTGAAAGCACATCACCTGCTTGGCCCCCGAATTGTCGGCCACGTCCATGTATGTATAGCTCTGAATCATCGCGTTTTATCCGCCCGTCGTTCTGTGTTTGGCCGAGTCACGCTGCACCCCGACCCCGTTTTCTCTGACGCACCGCGAATCCCTCGATCGCCCCATCCTCAGGCTTCCGGCTGCCCCCGTTCCATGATCTGCACCACGCGAAAGTGCTTGTGCTTGCTGATCGGCCTCGTCCCGATGAGCTTCACGCGGTCGCCCACCTTGCACTCGTTCTTCTCGTCATGCGCTTTGAGCGTCGTCACTCGGCGGAGGATCTTGCGGTAGAAGGGATGCCGGACCACGCGTGACACGGCCACGACCACCGTCTTGTCCATCTTGTCGCTCACGACATAGCCAAACCACTGCTGCTGCTTCTCGGTCCTATCCGCCATGTGCCTCATCCCGCCTTTTTCTTGGCCGTCTGTTTGCCCGCCAACACCTGCTGCCTCAGGACCGTCTTCACCCTGGCCAGATCCCGGCGCGCCTGCCGAATTTTCATCGGGTTCTCGATGCGGCCGGCCGCCAGCTGGAACCGCAGATTAAACAGTTCCTGCGACAACTGCTGCTCCTTCTCCGCGAGCTCGGCGGCGGTCAGGTCCTGCAATTCATTGACATCCATAAAAGTCCCGCGTCCCCGGTCGATCGCTAAAATTCCCCGCGTGCCACGAACTTCGTGGCAATCGGCAGCTTGTAGGCGGCCAGCCGAAACGCCTCTTTGGCGATTGCCGGCGTCACACCATCCATTTCGTACAACACCCGGCCGGGCTTCACCACCGCCACCCAGTATTCCGGATTGCCCATGCCCTTGCCCATGCGTGTCTCGGCCGGCTTCTTGGTGATGGGCTTGTCCGGAAAAATCCTCGTCCACACCTGTCCGCCCCGCTTGACGTACCGCGTGATCGCAATGCGGGCGGATTCGATCTGCCGGCTCGTGATCCAGCCCGGCTCAAGCGCTTTGAGTCCGAACTCCCCCAGCGTGAGCGAGCCGCCGCGATAGGCCTTCCCGCGCATCCGGCCCTTCTGCATCTTGCGAAATTTGACTTTCTTGGGTGCGAGCATGTGCCGGTGACCTCATCCGCCCGGTCGACGTTCAAACGTCGACTCGCGCTTCTCCGCGACCGCCGGCTGCACCTCGCCGCGATAAATCCACGTCTTGACACCGATCTGCCCCATGGTCGTGTGGGCCTCGGCAAACCCGTAATCGATGTCGGCCCGGAGCGTATGCAGCGGCACGCGTCCCTCCCGGTACCACTCCGTCCGGGCAATTTCGTTCCCGCCCAGCCGGCCCGCCACGCAGACCCGAATCCCCTGCGCGCCCAGCCGGAGCGCCGCCGCGATGCTGCGCTTCATGGCCCGGCGAAATGCCACACGCTTCTCGAGTTGCGCCGCGATGTTTTCACTCACCAACTGGGCATCAAGTTCCGGCTTCTTGATTTCCTTGACGGTAATGTAGACCTGATTCCCGTATTCCTTTTCGAGCGAGGCTTTCAGCTTGTCCACTTCCGCGCCCTTCCGGCCGATGATGATCCCGGGACGTGCGGTATGGATGATCACACGCGTTTGATCGCCCGAGCGCTCGATTTCCACCTTGGAGACGCCGGCATGGTAGAGCTTCTCCTTGACCATCCTCCGGATTTTGACATCCTGGTGGAGCAGCTTCGCGAAATCCTTTTCGGCATACCACCTGGAGCTCCACGTCCGGTTGACGCCGAGCCGATACCCGATTGGATGCGTTTTCTGTCCCATAGATCCTGCGCCCTGCCTCTCTATTTGCCGGCCGTGCCCGCTTCGGGCGCCGCCACCACGATCGTAATATGACTGGTCCGCTTGTGGATGCTGTTGGCCCGTCCCATCGACCGCGACCGGAACCGCTTCAGGACCGGGCCGCCGTCGACGGTGGCATGGGAGACCCACATCCCCTCGCTGTCGCCCATTTCCTTCTGCTCGGCGTTGGCCACGGCAGACCGCAACACTTTTTCCACCACCTGGGCGGCCGCGCGCGGGGTGTACTTGAGCATGGCCAGGGCCTTCGGGACCTGCTGCCCGCGGATCATATCGGCCATCACACGGACCTTCCGTGGCGCCACCCGGACGTATCGCAAGATCGCTTTTGCTTCAGCCATAGCCTCACCCGCCTTACTTCAGCGCAACCGCTTTCTCAGTCTTGACCGCCCCGTGGGCCCTGAAAAACCGCGTCGGGGCAAATTCACCCAGCTTGTGCCCGACCATATTTTCCGTCACGAACACGGGAATAAACTTTTTCCCGTTGTGCACCGCGAATGTGTGCCCGATCATTTCCGGAATCACCGTCGAACGGCGCGACCAGGTCTTGATGATCTTGCGGTCCCGCTCCTGATTCATCCGCTCGACCTTCGCCAGCAGATGATCGTCGACAAATGCGCCTTTACTGACTGACCTTGGCATCGAGTTCCTCTCCGCGGGTGACTAGCGAACACCCTTCTTGCGATGCGCGATGATGTACTTGTCGGTCTTCTTGTTCTTCCGTGTCTTGTAGCCTTTGGTGGGCACCCCCCAGGGGGACACCGGATGCGGATTGCCCTGCCCGGACTTGCCTTCACCGCCGCCGTGCGGATGGTCGACGGGGTTCATCACGACTCCGCGTACGTGCGGCATGCGTCCGCGCCATCGCGCGCGACCGGCTTTGCCGACGAATTCGTTCTCATGATCGAGATTGCCCACCTGCCCGACCGTGGCCATGCAGGACTTCAGGACCTTGCGCATCTCCCCGGACTTGAGACGGATCTGCACATAGTCGCCCTCGCGCCCCATGACTTGCGCGAACCCTCCGGCGCTCCGGATCAACTGGCCACCCTTCCCCGGCTTGAGCTCAACATTGTGGATCGTCGTGCCGAGCGGCATGCTATCCAGCGGCAACGCATTGCCCGGCCTCACCTCCGCGGCAGGCCCCGATTGCACGACCGCCTTGACCGCCAGCCCGACCGGCGCCAGGATGTACCGCTTCTCCCCATCGGCATAATGCAGCAGGGCGATCCGGGC
>JBFGRH010000123.1:0-6156 GCA_041563795.1 Nitrospiraceae bacterium
AACCCCTTGTGGCACACCGCGCAGCTCCGAGGCTCGATCCCCAGCAGCATCGGCTCCCATTTTCCACCGAACGCGCGAATGCTCATGGCGGGAGTCTAGCAAAGCCGCCGTGAAAATAACAAGGCGTTCCGGACGGAGATCGGACGATCTCACGAAGTGGGAACAGACCTGTGGTCACTCGTAGGTCCCGCGAATGGGATAGTCATTCTGTTGGATCCACTCCACGGTATCGAGCAACTCGACAGGATCGGCCCTGTTGAATGGCGTGTTCGAAATGTCGATCAGCTGCACCCGGCCCTGGGGATTGACGGCAAACAGCCCGGGCTCGGCAAAGGGACGATCCGTTTCCTCCGGGGATCTCGGGTGAGAGATGTAAAGCCCCAGCGCCCGCATCTGCTCGATGGACAGCCCGTAGGCCACCGGAAAGGTCAGATGGGACGAGTCCGCCATGGCCGCGGCTTTCCCCTCTGGATCGCCGGACACGGCAACGACCTCGGCCCCAATCGCGAGAAACTTGTCCTGCAAGGTCTGCAGTTGTTCCAGGTAGCGTTTGCACACGGGACAATGCTTCCCACGATACACGAACACCAGATGCCAATGGCCCGCCTTCCGTGGCGTGCCCAACGTCACAGATCCGCCCCCGACCAGCGAAAGAGTGATGGCCGGCAGTCTGCTCCCTGAGGCTAATTTCGTCGATCCCATTGCCATGGTTTGTACCGTGCGGGCCTTGTCCGGTTCAAGCCCCCGCGTCATGGAGTCCTTGTGGTGGGCAGCGGATTCCTCCTGCCGCTCCGTTTGACACGCCGTAAAACCCTTTGCTAGTCTGCCGCGCGACGGATATCACGCCGGGAATCCAATGGACATCAAGCGCTATCTCGAAAAAAAACGCGACGCCGTGGACCGGTTTCTGGAATCGGTCATCCCGGGCCCTACCACCCCGCCGACGACCCTCCACGAATCCATGCGGTACAGCCTGTTTGCCGGCGGCAAGCGCGTCCGGCCGATCCTGGCCATCGCGGCGGCTGAAGCGGTGGGCACAACGTCCAAGGCCATCGTGCCGATCGCCTCGTCGCTCGAGCTCATCCACACCTATTCGCTGGTCCACGACGACCTGCCGGCGATGGATAATGACGACTATCGCCGGGGCAAGCCCACCAACCACAAGGTCTACGGGGACGCGATGGCGATCCTGGCCGGCGATGCCCTGCTGACGCTGGCCTTCGAACTGTGCAGCCGGCCCGACCTCATGGACGGACTCGATCCGGCGCGCCAGGTGCTGGTGATCCGCGAGCTGGCCTACGGCTCGGGCAATCTCGGCATGGTCGGCGGGCAGGTGCTCGACATCCAGGCGGAAAACCAGGACATCGACCTGCCCACGCTGCAGAACATTCACAAGCATAAGACGGGCATGCTGATCCGCGCGGCCGTGCGCATGGGCGCCATCACCGCGGGCGCCACCCCGTCGCAACTCGACAGCCTGACGAAATACGCGGAGGACGCGGGCCTCGCCTTCCAGATCGCCGACGACGTGCTCAACGTCACCGGCACGCGCGAGGAGCTGGGCAAGAATGCCAACACCGACGCCAAGCGCGGCAAGAAGACCTATCCCACGTTCTGCGGCGTAGACGGCGCCCGGAAGATGGCCGACGAATGCACCAAGCGGGCCATCGAACGTCTCTCCGCATTCGATGCCAAGGCCGACCCGCTCCGCGAGCTCGCCCGCTACATCACCTCACGTAAAAACTGACCGCATGAAAGCCCTCGTCACCGGCGCGACGGGATTCGTGGGGGCCGCCGTGGCCCGCGCGGTCGCCGCAGCCGGCGCGGACGTGCGCGTGCTCGTGCGAGGCGACAGCGACCTCGGCAACCTCGACGGCCTGCAGGTCGAACAGGCCCGCGGTGACCTGCGCGACCGCGAGTCGCTCCGCCGCGCGCTTGCCGGCTGCCGGCAGCTCTACCACGTCGCAGCCCATTACGCCCTTTGGGCCAAAAACCCCTCGATTTTCTACGACATCAACGTCACCGGCACCCGCACGCTGCTGGAGGTTGCCCGCGAGGCGGGCCTGGAACGTATCGTCTACACCAGCACCATCGGGGCGATCGGCCTGCCGGAAGGCGGCGGGCTCGGCACGGAACAGACGCCCGTCTCGCTCGCCCAGATGGCCGGCGACTACAAACGGTCCAAGTACCTCGCCGAGCAGGAAGTAATGAAGCTCGCCAAGGCCGGCCTGCCCGTCGTGATCGTGAATCCCAGCGCACCGGTCGGCGAGCGGGACATCAAGCCGACGCCCACCGGCCAGATGATCGTGGACTTCATGAAGGGCCGCATGCCGGCCTACATCGAGACCGGCATGAATCTCATCGACGTGGACGACGTGGCGATCGGACATGTCCGGGCCATGGAGAAGGGCCGCATCGGCGAACGGTACATCCTGGGCAACAAGAACCTCATGCTTCGGGAGATCTTCGAGCTGCTCAGCCGCCTCACCGGCGTCCCGGCCCCGCGGATCAAGCTGCCGCGGCTGGCCATCCTGCCCCTGGCCTATGTCAACAAGTGGATCGCCGATTACGTGACTCATCAACCGCCGCGCATCCCGCTGGAAGGCGTGAAGATGGCCAAGTACAGGATGCACTACGATTGCAGCAAGGCCGTCCGCGAACTGGGACTGCCGCAACCCCCTATCGAAATCGCACTCGAGAAAGCCGTGAAGTGGTTTCGCTCACATGGATATGCCTGATGGACATTCCGGTTCTCTTTTTCAAAACATTGGTCTTCCGCCCCTACGTATTCGTGTTCCTGGCTGCGGCGGTGTTCTGCGCGCACCGGCTGATCGGCTGGCGTCGGACCGGCCTGTTGTTCGGCATCACCTGGTACACCGCGTTCATCTGCGAGTGGTCTTCGACCAGGACCGGCATCCCCTTCGGCTGGTACCACTACACGGGCATCACGGAAGGCCAGGAACTCTATATCTCGAACGTGCCCTTCATGGATTCGCTCTCCTTCAGCTTCCTGCTTTATGCGAGCTATTGCCTGGCGCTGGTCTTCCTGCTGCCGGCGCAGCCCCCGAAGGCAACACGAGACTTCCCGCCCGCCCTCCGTTTTCCGCTCGAAGCCCGCACCTCCTGGCCGGTCTTCGGCCTGACCGTGCTCTTCTTCGCCGGCATCGACATGGTGATCGACCCCGTCGCGCTGCAGGGCCACCGCTGGTTCCTGGGCCAGATCTATTTTTACCCGGAACGCGGCGTCCATTTCGGCGTGCCGATCGCCAATTACGTCGGCTGGGCCGTGGTGGGAGCCATTTCGCTGGCCCTGTATTTTCCACTGGACCGTCACCTGCCGCCGAGCAGCCGACAGCCAGGCCCTTCCGTCACCGGGGACGTGTTGCTGGGCTGCGGGCTCTATTATGGAGTGCTGCTCTTTAACCTGGGCGTAACCTTCTGGATCGGGGAGCTCCTGATGGGCACGACCGGCACGCTCATGTATCTCCCGGTCACGGCGTTGTTCCTGCTCAGGCTGCTGGGCCGGTTCCCGGCAGCGCCTTCACAGCCGTAGCCGCAGACGTCGCTGGCATAGGCCTCCGGATCTTTGTATACTGGGCCCACGACAAGCTTGAACGGGAGATCATCGTGAGCGATCAGCCCAGTTTCCTCAGAAGCACCATCAGGAAAATCATCGTCGGCCTCGTCGTCGGCGCGGCCCTGGTCGGGGCCACCTGGAAGCTCGAGTTCCCGGATGTCTTCATCATGATGTTCGCCGCCTACGTCTTCGTGGGCACGCTGGTCTTCATCCTGCTGGACGCCCCGCCGATGAAGCCCTTGAGCGGCTTCAAGGCGCTCGTCGGATTACTGGCTTTCTACCTCGTCCTCTCGGCCGCCTACATCATCAGCGCCTCCTCCTGGCCGCAGTACGATCCCGAGGACGAAAAGGGCAAGATCGAAAAGCTGCTCAAGGCGAAGCGGGAGCGGGCGCTGCAAGAGGAAAATTCGGTGGACGACTCGCTCAAGCAGGCGGAGGTGCTCGAGGAGAAGGCGGACGCGTTGCTCGCCCGCCTGAATCGCATCGCGCCGGCCCCGACGCCGCTCGTTGAGACAACCAGGAAAAGCGGCGCCATGACCCTGCTCGAGCGCGGCATGGAAGTCTACGAACTGCACGAATGCTACAACTGCCACAAGGTCGGCGGAAAAGGCAGCGTCAAGAAACGGGGCCCCGTGCTCGACAACATCGGCAATCTCCTGACGATCGAGGACATCAAGAAAAAGATCTTCGATCCGACCTACCTCTACGCCGAGGGGTTCGAGAAGGAGCACAAGAAGGGGCAGATGCCGGACAAGTACAAGGAGCTGATGACCGAGGAGGAGCTCGGCGCCCTTGCGGCCTACCTCAGCACGCTCAAGAACCCCGCCGCGGAGACCCCGAAGCCGGTCTTCGTCAAGACGAAGGTCGAGCACGGGTTCATCGTCTACGGCTACGTGCGCGACGCTGGCGGAAAGCCGGCGGCCGGCGTCGAGGTGAAGGCCGTGCCCCAGAAAAAGGACGGGCATGCCGCCACCGCGAAGACCAACCAGGAAGGCTATTACGAGATCTTCCTGCACCTGCACAACGAGGACAGCGGGACCAAGATCGTCGTCTCGGCCGGGAGCGCGCAGAAAGAGGTCACCGCCACCTATGATCCGAGCGACAAGGTCACCAAGCGGCAGACCGCGGTGGATTTGAAGGTGTCATGAAAGGCCTCTTCATCCGTTTCGTCATCACCGGGGTGGCCGTGCTGATCGCCGCGGAGGTGGTCCCCGGCATCAAGATCGACGGCGTGCCGTCCGGCGCCGCCACCGTGATCGTGCTGGCGCTGCTCAATGCCGTGCTCAGGCCCGTCCTCTACCTCTTTTCGTTTCCCCTGATCATGTTCTCCCTGGGCATTTTCATGGTCATCATCAATGCCCTGCTGTTGTATTTCACCTCCTGGATCGTCACCGGCTTCCGGGTGGACGGCTTCTGGCCGTCGGTCTGGGGGGCGCTCCTGATCAGCTTCGTCAGCACGGTGCTCAACCTCCTGATCTCCGAAGAGGGCAAGGTCGAGGTCATCACCCACCGACCCCGCCCTCCGCGCGTGATCAATTAACGATCGACCCGGGGACGCTCGCATGACGAGCCGGTGGACCCTGTTCGTAAGCGCCCTGCTTGTGATCGGGCTGGCCGTTACCGGGCAGGCGGAGGACCGCGTCACCATCGGCGAGTTGCTCAAGTCGCCCGGGTCCTACCAGGCCAAATCCATCATCGTCCGCGGCACGGTGCGCAATGCCCCCCGCTACAGAATGGAAGACCCCGAATGCGGCCCGAAGGCCTACCTGCAGCGGTTCCAATTGGTCGATGAAAACGGTGCCGTCACTATCACGGCAGTGGGATGCCTCCATGGCACGTTTACGGGCTTCGCCGGACAGCTCGACCAGTTGTTCGACGGCATGAACCTCGAAGTGATGGGCCGCGTGGGCACCGACGCGTCCGGCGTTGTGGTCGAGTCGGTCCGCATGAGCCGCCTTAACTAAGGGGGCTCGCACGATGAACCCGCGGACCGCGATTCTGAGCGCCCTGCTCGTGATCGGGCTGGCCGCCACCGGGCAGGCGGAGGAGAACGTCACCATCGGCGAGCTGCTCAAGTCGCCCGGGTCGTACCAAGCCAAGCTCATCGTTGTCCGCGGCACGGTGCGCAACGCCCCCCGCTACCAGAGGGACGATCCCGAATGCGGCACGCTTATGACGTTGAACAAACTCGAATTAGTGCATGAATTCCAATTAGTCGATGAAAGTGGCGCCATCGAGATCATGGCGGTCGGATGCCAAGACGGCACGCTTATGGACTATGGAGGCCAGTTTTATCAGTTGTCGGACGGAGAGAAACTTGAAGTGATGGGCCGCGTCATCTTCAACGCATCCGGCTTCGTCGTGGAGCTGGACCGCGCTGTTCCTTCGAGCGAGCTGCCACGCGTGACTCTACCGAAGGCCCCGCCATCACGCTGAACTGGCGCCTGCTCGATTGAAACCTCGCACCGACGCTGTTACAATCCGACGGCTCTTGATTCATCATTCGGCATCAACCATTCACGAGTAAGGAACCTCCATGGCCCATCCCGCACAGGCCCCGCACTCCCGCTCCGCGAAGT
>JBFGRH010000124.1:0-6137 GCA_041563795.1 Nitrospiraceae bacterium
GAGGGGCAGGTCCGGACGCCCGAGTTTCTTGAATTCCTGCGCGAGGAGCGTCGGGGTCAGATGCTTGCTGATTTTGGCAAGCTCCACCATCCGGTTCGGGAACGACGTTTCGATGAAGGCGGCCTTCAACGTCGGCTCCTTTGCCGCCACCTTCCAGATCTCGTCCGTCGCATGGGTATCCCCGCTGTAGAGCACCGAGGAGTCGCCATCGCGAATCACAAACCCGATGGTCGGCACCAGGTGGTTCACGGGAATCGCCTTAATGGAAAGCCCGGACACGTCGCTCTCCTTTCCCGCCTCGAGCGTGCGGCACTTGAAGATCGGGTGGCCGGGTTCGGGCAACGAAAAAAAATCCGGATACACGCTGCCGTTGAACAGGTACGCATGGAGGCCGTCGAGGACGGACGCAAGACTGGTGAGCGTCACCGGCTCGACCGGATCCCCGTCTTCTTCCACCAGGTTGTCCGCCAGGGTCGGGAGTCCCTGCACATGATCGAAATGGAGGTGGGACAGCAGGATATGGCGGAGCCGTTTTTGCTCGTCGAGACGGAGCGCGGCCCCGATCGTGCCGGCATCGATCATCACCGTCCCGTTGATCAGAAAGCCACAGGTCCGGCATTGACGCGCCTTGCCGTCACGCTCCAGGAGCTGGTCGGACCCATGGCACCCGAGCACGCGAATTTTCACCGGGCTCTCCCCCTCCGCTTCACCCCGTTGAGGCCTACCACTGGATTTTGTGGGGGAGGATAACACACGCCCTCCCCCCCCGCATCTAGAATTATCTTTTCATTCTTCTCGTAAGGGTCTGAATCGGCGAAGAATTTAGCGGCCGCGTTGCGCGGATCATCAGGCCAGATCATGCCGGGAACCCCTAGCGAAGCAGGAGAGACAACCCGAAGCCGATGCTGCCCACGCTGGCCAGCCCGCGCAGCGCCGCCTGCCCGTAGCGTCCCCACGAGACCGAGTAAAAAAACGGCAGGCTGATCACCACCCCAAGCACCACCATGCCGAGAATCGACCCCAGGCCGAAGAGCAGAATGTAGGCCATGCCCTCCCAGACCGAGTGCGCGGCGGAAAGCACGGCCAGCATGAGGGCCGCGGACCCGGCCAGCCCGTGCACCATCCCCACCATCAGGGGCGGCAGGGAATCCCGCCACCCATGCGGGTGCACGTGGTCGTCGCCGAGCCGGTGGCTGTGCAAATGGAGGTGGCGCGCGCCGTCATGCTCGTGTGCATGCAGGTGCCACTGTTCCCGGTAGAGGGTCACGGCCAGGCCGATTCCCAAGGCCACCAGCATCAGGCCGACGACCGATTCCAACGCCTGGGCCAACGGATCGGGAATCGTGGTCTTGAGCGCGAGCACCGCCAGCCCGACGGCCAGCAGGACCGCGGTATGCCCGCAGCCCCAGCAGAAGCCGATGAAGCCGGACCGGCGCAGGTCGGGGCGTTTCGCGAGCAGGGTGGAGACCGCCGCCACATGATCGGCATCAAGGGCATGCCATAGCCCGAGGAGAAACCCCAGGCCGAGCATGGTCATGAAGTGCGGGTCAGGCATGACTGGACGAGCACATTCGTTTCGTCATGGATGTTCAACCGGGGCACGGATGATTGGGAAAGAAGTTGGATGCCTGCGTCAGCACGCTGCCGATCATCCGCCCCTGGCGTGCATCTCCAGATGCGGGTCTTCGCGAAGCTTCTTGACCTCGATCAACCGCGCTTCCCTGACACCGGCCTGCCCGAGCGCCTTGCGTTCTTCCGCGCCCCGATCCTTGCGGCCCTGCCAGACCGACCGGATGAGATCCCGGATGGCATCGGGAGAGGCGCCGGACCGCAGGGGCTGACGCAGGTCCGTGCCATCCTTGGCATAGAGGCAGAGATACCACATCCCGTCCGCCGTCACACGGCTTCGGTCGCAGGTCGCGCAAAAGGGCGTGGTGGTGGAGGGAATGATGCCGAAGCTCGTCCCGTCCGGAAGCAGGAAGCGCTGGGCCGGCGCCGAGCTGACTTCCTCGACCGGCGTGATCCGGCCATACCGCCCGCCCAAGGCTTCGAGGATCGCCGCCCGCGACAGCACCTGATCCATGGACCAGTCCGTCGCGCCGCCCACGTCCATGTATTCGATGAACCGCACTTCCGCCTGGTGGCTCTTGCCGAATTCGATGAGGTCCGCCAACTCGTCGTCGTTGAACCCGCGGATGGCCACCGTGTCCAGTTTCAGGCCGGTGAACCCGACCTGCCGGACCGCCTGGATGCCCTCCAGCACGCGGGCATGCTCATCCCGGCGCGTCAGGGCCCGGAACCGATCCGGGCGCAGGGTGTCGATGCTGACGGTGATGCGGTGCACGCCGGCGTCGAAGAGATCCTGTGCCTGGTCGGGCAGCAGAATGCCGTTCGTCGTCAACGCCAGGTCCGTGATCTTCCGGTTCTGGAACAGCAGCCGGACCAGCCTCGGCAAATCGCGGCGCAGCAGCGGTTCCCCGCCAGTCAACCGCACCTTGTCCACGCCGAGGTCGGTGAAATACTCCGTCACCGCGGCCATTTCCTCGAACGTGAGCACGTTGTCGCGCGGCAGCCAGGCGTACTCCTCCTCGGGCATGCAGTACTTGCAGCGGAGGTTGCAGCGGTCCGTCACGGACAGCCGCAGGCTCTTGAGCGGCCGGCCGAACGTATCCTGAACGTCTTGCGGGGGCGCGTTCACGGATGTTCCTCCACCCAGACCTCGCCGGCCGGCGTCTGCTCCAGTTTCCAGATCGGCGTGATCTGCTTGAGCTCGTCGATGCACCAGCGGCAGGCCTTGAAGGCGTCCGCGCGGTGTTCCGCGCCGACGACGATGAGCACGATGTTTTCCCCGACGGTGATCTCGCCGTAGCGGTGCAGCACCAGGACTTCGAGCACGTCGAACTGCTTCAACGCCCGTTCGCGGATCTCCCGCAGTTTCTTCTGGGCCATCCCCTCGTAATGTTCAAAGGTGATGGAGCTGACGTCATGGCCTTTCGAATGGTCCCGCGCCGTGCCCAGGAAGATCGAGATGCCGCCGATGCGCGTGGATCGCGCGCGCACGCGGTCGATCTCGGCGTCCACGGAGAAATTCTCCCGCTGCAGGCGCACGAGCATCGCGTCATCCGCCGCTCCGTCCCCGCCCGGGGCCGAGCCGCCGGCAAAGGGCGGCAGCAGCGCCACTTCGTCGCCGTCGCGAATCTCCGTCTCGCCATGCGCGATGTCCTGATTGACGGAGATCAACACCCGCTTCTGGTGGATCAACTCGCCGATCTTGGGGTACTGCGCGTCGAGCGTGGCCACCAAATCTTGTACCCGCCGCCCGTTGCTGAGCGCCACAGCCAGTTCCCCCTGGTTGTTCGCGAGGGTCTTGATCAGACCGAACAGCTTGATGGTAATCATGGCCTCGTATAGGTCCCCGATTTGCCGCCGGCTTTCGAGAGCAGAAAGATGTCGTCGAAACTGATCGCCTTGTCGACCGCCTTGCACATGTCGTAGATCGTCAGCGCCGCCACCGACACCGCCGACATGGCTTCCATTTCCACACCGGTCGGGCCGGTCGTTTTGACCGTCGCCGTGACGATGATGGCGCACCGCCCGTTCCGGTCCGGTTGCGGCTCTTCCTTGAACGCCAGGTCCACGCTGCTGATCAGCAGCGGATGACACATGGGAATGAGATCGGGCGTCCGCTTGGCGCCCATGACGCCGGCCACCTGGGCCACCGCCAACACATCGCCCTTGGCAATCTTGCCCTTTTGAATTTGCGCCAGGGTTTCCGGCCGCATCAAGACGCGGGCCTGGGCCACGGCCACCCGTTCCGTCGAGGTCTTCTGCGAGACATCGACCATCCGCGCACGTCCGGACTTATTAAAGTGCGTCAGGTCGCCCATTTTCCTCGCAATATTGCAGCCTTTGCCGCGGCAACCATATGGTGCGTGGATTATAGGAGTCGCTTGGAAGAGGAGTCAAGCAAGGCGCGACTTCCTTGACGGGGCGCCGTCCCATCGACGACAATGCCGCATGCCTGATCACCTGATGATTGAACGCCTTGAATTCCAAGGGCATTGCGGCGTCTCCCCCGCCGAGCGCCAGACGCCGCAACCCATCGCGGTCGACCTGCAACTCGAGTATGCGCCGGGCGGATTCGCCCGCGCCGCCTCCACCGGAGAGATTACCGAGGCGGTCGACTATGCGGCGGTGGCTGCCCGGGTCTTGGAGATCGGCCGCAAGCAGCCCTATACGTTGCTGGAGACGCTGGGTGAAACGGTCGTCACCACCCTGTTTCGCGAATTCCCCATCACCCGCGCGAAACTCTGGATCCGTAAAGTCGTCCCTCCGGTCGACGATGTGCGGGGGTCCGTCGGGGTCCGGCTCGATCGCGCCCGCCCGGCACTGGCTCCCGATCCGGCTCCCGCGCAATTCCTGAAAGACGTCCTGCCGCTGCTGCCGCGTGGGCGCGCCCTGGATCTCGCCTGCGGCAGGGGCCGGAACACGCTCTACCTGGCCTCGCAGGGATTCACGGTCGACGCGGTGGACCGCGACGAACAGGCGCTGGCGGACGTGAAGTCGGCCGCGGCCCAACACAAGCTCTCCTCCATCACGGTCCGCGCCATGGAACTGGAGGATGCAGCCCGGCCTCCGGAGATCCCGACAGCCGGCTATGACGTCATCCTCGGGTTCTTCTATTTGCACCGGCCACTCTTCCCGGCCTTGAGCCGGGCGCTCAAACCGGGCGGGATCCTGGTCTACGAAACCTTCCTCGTCGATAATCACCTGCTCCGGCAGCATCCCCGCCGGAGGGAATTCTGCCTTGAGCATAATGAGCTGCTGACCCTCGCGCAGGGCCTCCGGATTCTTCGCTACGATGAAGGCGAACATGAGGGCGCTCACGGGGGCAGCTCTGCGTTCACCGCCAGACTGCTCGCCGTGAAGGACGCCGGCCGTGGCTGACCGCCTCGACCTGCACCTCCACACCACCCATTCGGACGGCAGCCTGCCGCCGGCCGAGGTGCTCGCCCTGGCGCACAAGGCCGGGGTGACCGCGCTGGCGATCACGGATCACGACATCACCACCGGCCTGCCCGACGCCCTGGAAGCCGGGGCGCGCCTCGGCATCGAGATCATTCCGGGCGTCGAAATCAGCTCCCGCTTCGGCGACAACGAGCTGCATATCCTCGGATATTTTCTGGACTGGCAGGACCCCGCGTTCAACGAGAATCTGGCCCGGCTGCGTGCCAGCCGTCACGCTCGCAATCCCATGATCATCGAGCAGCTGCGCGAGCTGGGCCAGGACATCACCTACGAGGAAGTCAGGCAACTGGCCGGGACCGAAGCGGTCGGACGGCCGCACATCGCCCGGGTCATGATGGACAAGGGATATGTGAAGTCAGCGAAGGAAGCCTTCGACCGGTTCCTCGCGCAGGGCAAGCCGGCCTACGTCGCGCGCGAATTGCCGGACCCGGCCGAAGCCATGGCCTGGATCCGGGCCGCCAAGGGCATCCCCGTCCTGGCCCATCCCCTCTGGGCCAAGCAGGACAACCAGGGACTCTTCAAGCTCTGCGAGAAGCTGAAGGGGGAAGGGCTGGGCGGAATGGAAGTCCACTACAGCACGCACAACCCCAAGCAGACCGCCGAGTTGCTCGACATCGCCAAACGGCTCGATCTCCTCGTGACCGGCGGCAGCGACTTTCACGGCGTCACCAAGCCGGACATCGAAGTCGGCGTCGGGCGCGGGGGGCTCACGGTCCCGGTCACACTGCTCGAGCCCTTGAGGAAGGCGGCCTCGGCCTAGGCTTTCCCCCACTGCTCGATCCGCGCGTTCCCTGTTATGATGGGCCGAGAAGGACGATACCCCACTGGGAGACAACCGCCATGCGCGCACTCCTGATGATCCTGGCCGCCGGTGCCTGGCTATCCGGAACGGATGTGTCGGCGCAGGGTCTGAGCATCGTTCAAGGCAGCGACGGGACGAGCGGAACCATCGTCGATCTAGGCGGCGGGTTTCACAGCTACTCGGACTCGCACGGAAACAGACGCACGGTCGTGGAGTTGGGGGGCGGGCTCCAGACCTATGAGTTCTCCTCCCCGCACGGGGGCCTGCAATCCGGCACGATCCTGACATTCCCCGCGCCGCGGCCGAA
>JBFGRH010000125.1:0-6110 GCA_041563795.1 Nitrospiraceae bacterium
AGACCGTGGGGGCGCCGAAACTGAGCTCGATATTCTTCCAATCCTTCTTTTCCTGTACGGAGACCCCGACGATTCCCTGTCCGGAAAGCTGCCCCTTGGCCTCCTCGAGCGAGTTGGCGGTGATCTCGCCTTTCTTGGCCTCGCCCGCCTTGGTTTTTCCGGTGTAGCTATAGGTGGTTGGCATGGGTGACCTCTCTTACCCTTTACCGCGATGGGCAGCCAAAGGCGCCAGGAGTCTGTCGGTGACGATCCCTTTCAGGAGCTTCGAGCGAACTGGGGAAACCATAAATCCGCTCGTGGTTCCAACAAGTTAGAGGGAAATCACCGAAGGCGAGTCTACTGGAGGTGTCAAAACTTGTCAACTTGAACGCGATTCGATGTCGGCAATATATCAGGAGGTTTTGCCGGGTCCACCCGGACTAGATTTGGCCGACATTGAGGCGGTCGAATCCCCTATAAAGGTAGTGGAATCCGGAGGCCACGGTCAGCAGCACGACCAGGTACAGCAGGGGATCGAGCAGCCGCATGTCCTTGTGCCAGGCGACGCAGGCGACCGCCAGCAGCAAGAAGGCCAACTGAAAGACCGTGGTCGCCTTGCCCAGCATGGTCGGCGCGATGTCCACGGCCGAATCGGTCAGGTGCGCGAGCACGGCGCCGGCCAGCAGGATGAGATCCCGGCTGACGACGAGAATCACGATCCACAAGGGCACCAGATGCAGCACCGAGAGCGTCAGGAAGCCCGAGGTCAGCAGGAGCTTGTCCGCCAGCGGGTCGAGGTACATGCCCAGCCTCGTGCTTTGGTTGGCCGCCCGGGCGATCGTCCCGTCCAGCGCGTCCGTCAGACCGGCGCCCAGCAGCACCGCCAGCGCCGACTCGTACCGATCGTACAGCATCAACCCCACGAACACCGGGATCAGGAGAATCCGCAGCAGGGTCAGGCTGTTGGGAATGTTCCACGCGTCGCCGGTCATCGAGGCTTCATCCATGGAGGGGGAGACACGACTCGCGGCCCATCTTAGGAAGCATGCCACGGCTTGTCAATGAGTGTTGCACTGCCGGGAGAGGCTGACTATAATGCCGCCCTGTTCACGCACGAGGGAAACCCGCATGCCGCTTCCGCTGTCGTTCAAGAAAGAAGGCACGATCGAGCGCCACCAGATCGAGGGGTTCGATCCGAGCGATCGCTACTTCAGCCGTTCGATCCAGGTCAACCGGGGCGCGCAGGGCTACACCGGCAACGTGATGTACGAAGCCCTGACGGTCACCGGCCAGACCACCCCTATGATCCACGCTGCCGTCGCCAGCGTCGTCACCAAATTGCAGGAATTGGGGTTTACGCGGATGCGCACGAGGCCGAATTTCAAAGGCCGGCGCTACCTGGCGGAAAAAGAAACCTGGGTGGATTACCCGGACAAATAGCTCACAGCGAACAGCTGATAGCTTCAAACGAATTCACCTTCGCCCCTCCAGTTATTCGCTAGCTGCTACCCGCTACCAGCTCGTCATAGATCACATCGTGGATCAAGGGCCGGAATTGCTTGATCGCCTCGTTGCGTCTCGTCGGATGCACACGATTGGAGAGCAGCACCACTTCCAGCTCTTTTATCGGATCGACCCAGATCGAGGTGCCGGTAAAGCCCAAGTGGCCGAACGAGGCGGCTGAAAACCGGCTCCCCGAGGACGAGGGCGATGAGGGCGTATCCCAGCCCATCGCCCAACTGGACCCGGCGATTCCCCCCTGCCGGGCCGTGAACCGCTTGACCAGATCCGACGGCAGGACCGGGCTGCGCCCCAGGTAGCCGTCCAGCCAGTGACTGACCACGGCGGAGACGGCCGCGGCCGTCCCAAACAGGCCGGCGTGGCCCGTGGCGCCGCCGAGCGCATGCGCGTTCTCGTCATGGACTTCCCCGCGAAGCAGGCGTCCCCGCCAGGGATCGTCCTCCGTCGGCGCAACGAGCGCCGCGTCCGGAACGGCCGCGCTCCTTGATTCCGCGGCCCGCCGGCCGAGAAAAAACAGCGGGGCCCCCATCGGTTCGAACAGGGCCTGCCGGCAATAGGCCGGCAGCGCGCTGCCGCTCACCCGCTCGACAAGGACCCCCAGCAGAATGAATCCCAGGTCGCTGTACTGGCCGCGTGCACCGGGTGGAGCCGACAGAGGTTCCGCCATGATGAGCGCGAGCGCCAGGCGCTGCGCCGCCGGCCCTCCCAACACCCCGGGCGTGCGACGATCCTCCTCCGCGATCCGTTCGTAGAGCGGCTTCCAGGCGGGAAGCCCCGCGCGGTGCGTCAGCAGATGAGCGAGCGTCGCCTCGCCGATGGCGCTGCCTGCCAGTTCCTCGACATGCCGTTGCGCCGGATCCTCCAGGCGCACCCGGCCCTCTTGTACCAGGCGCACGAGCGCCGTGGCGGTCGCCAGGGGCTTGGTCAGCGATGCCAGGTCGTAGATCGTCTCCAGGCGGGCCGGTTCCCGTGCGGGCGTGAGCGCGGCATGGCCGAACGCCCGATGATAGACGAGGGCGCCGCGAAGACGAACATGCAGCACGGCGCCGGGAAACACCCCGCCCGCCACCGCGGCGTCCAGGGCATCGGCGATGGGATCAGAGCGGCTCATACCTGTTAGAGAAAAGTCTTCGACTAGTTAACGGGAGGGAGGACCGGTCATCGGCTCATCATCCACCATCGGTTCAACGCCGAGCGACGGGTCGCCGTCCTGCTCCTCCATCGTCAAGGCCCGGTCGAAGGTCCGCAACGTGCCTCGCAGGCGTTCGATCGCCATGGCCCGCTGCTTGCGCAGGTCGGAGATTTCGTGCTGGAGCTTCGCCAGGTCTTCGCGGGCATGCTTCAGCAGATCCGAGGCCATCATCTCCGCTTCCTTGACGATCATTTCGGCGTCCCGCTTGGCCGCCGCCTTCAGCTCTTCCGCCATGGTCTGGGTCGACACGAGCGTCCTCGTCAGGGCCGTCTCGGCCTTGCGGGAGTCGACCAGCTGCACTTCGTTCGCGCCAAGTTTTTCGCGCAGGGAGGCCGTCTCCCGGTTCAGCTCCTCGACCGTTTGCGCGAGCTGCTCCAAAAAGCGGTCCACGTCCTGCCGGTTGTAGCCCCGGAAGGACAACTTGAACACCATGTGCTGTATGTCGAGCGGCGTGATTTTCATGTCAACCTCGCAAGCATTCGCTTAACGCAGTTGCCTGGCCATATCGTAGAGGGACCCGACCAGCGCGTACTGCAGAAAGTAGATGATCAGGATGGCCACCAGCGGCGACAGATCGATGCCCATCCTCCAGCCCATCCAGCGCCGGATCGGCGCGAGCACCGGTTCGGTCACACGGTCCAGGAACTGCACGATCGGATTCCACGGATCCGGATTCACCCAGGAGATCAGCGCGCGGACGATGATGACCCACATGTACAGCTGCAGGATTATTTCCAGGACCCTGGCCACTCCCTGCAGGACATTGCCGGCGACAAACATCAGTGCCGGGGCTCCCGTCCCAATTCCTCTGACCGCCTGGAGGCGGCTTCCACGGCCGCTATCATCGCGGCGCGCAGCCCGCCCTGCTCCAGGCGATGGAGCCCCGCGATCGTCGTCCCGCCGGGCGAGGCGACGCGATCCTTGAGTTTCGCCGGATGCTCGCCGCTCTCCAACACCATGCGGGCCGCGCCCAGGACGGTCTGCGCCGCCAGGAGATCCGCGACCGTGCGGGGCAGCCCCATCTTGACGCCCCCGTCCGCCAGGGCCTCGATCGCCATGAAGACATAGGCCGGGCCGCTGCCGCTCAAACCGGTGACGGCATCCATCAGCTTCTCCTCCACCACCACCGCCCGGCCGACCGCCTCGAACAGGCGCCGGGCCAGCTGTTGATCCTTCTCGCCCACGCCCTCGCCGAACGTCAGCGCCGACACCCCTTCGCGAACCAGGACCGGCGTGTTGGGCATGACGCGCACAAACCGCGTGCCTTTCGGGGCCAGCTTCATCAGATGCGCGATCGTGACGCCGGCGGCAATCGAGAGGACCAGCTTCCCCGCCAGCGCGGGTGACAGCTCCTTCATCACCCCGTCGAGAATCTGCGGTTTCACCGCCAGGACCACGACCTCGGCACGCGACGCGGCGTCACGGTTGTCCGTGCCCGTGCGCACGCCGAACCGCCGCTTCATCAGATCGCGGCGTTCGGCGCTGGCGTCCGTCGCCACGATCGCCTCGGACGGCACGGTTTTCGCCGCCAGCCATCCTCCGATCAGGGCTTCGCCCATCTGGCCGGACCCGATCATGGCGATGCTCGGTGTTTTTCCCGCCTTAGCCATGCCGCTCTCCGAAGATCGCCGTTCCGATTCGAACCATCGTCGCCCCCTCCTCGACCGCCACCTCGAAATCACCGGACATGCCCATCGACAGTTCCTCCATCCGCACGCGGCGCAGGCCCGGGCTGCTCAGTGCCCGCGCCAGTTCGCGGAGGGTGCGAAAATAGGGGCGCGACGCGTCCGCGTCCGGACCAAGCGGCGGGATCGCCATCAGGCCCTTCACCGCCAGGTTCGGCAGGGCCTCGAGCCCCGTCACCGCCTCCGCCGCCCCATCCAACGAGAACCCGGCCTTGGTCGGCTCACGGCCCACGTTGATCTCGAGGAGGACGTCCTGACGGATGCCGGCCTCCGCCGCGCGCCGATCGATTTCAACCGCCAACTCCAGGCTGTCCACCGACTGAATCATCTCGAAGGCACCCACGACGGCCTTGACCTTCCGCCGCTGCAGGGTGCCGATGAAGTGCCAGCGGACATCGCGCCCTTGCAGCGCCTTCAATTTGGGAAGCGCCTCCTGGAGACGATTTTCGCCCAGTGTCCGCACGCCGGCGTCGACCGCCAGCCGGATACGGCCCACGGACACCGTTTTCGTCGCCGCGAGCAGGCGAACCGCCTCCGGCCGACGCCCGGCGCGCCGCGCGGCCCGGCCGATTCGATCGAGGACGTCGCGTACGTGCCGCCCGATCGCGTCCGTATCGCTGGCATTCTCGTTCCGCATTCATCAATCGTTGTCCGAGGCGGCCGGCGTTCCCGGAACCCATTCTACCGGATGCACGGGGCCTTGTCAGTCGGAGGGGCGTTTCCCGCGCATGCGGCGCGTCCTGCGCGGGCCGGCGGACAGCATGATGCCGCTGACCATCGTGCCACGGACCGACCCGTCGCGCCGGTACGAGTAGAACAAATCGGGATGGCAGATGGTGCAGAGGCCGACGGACGAGATGCCCTCTTCGCGCACACCGGCTGAGAGCGCCTGGCCGCGCACGAGCGCGCGCAGGTTCAACCTCGCGGTGCCCGGCCCCGTCGCCCGCACAAGCTCATTCCAGCCGGCATACCCCGCGCGGAGCCGGCTCAGGACCGGTTCATCCACCTCGTAGCAGCAGAAGCCGACCGAGGGACCGATGCTCAGGCGCAGCGATCCCGGCCGGGAGCCGAACCGTCGACCCATCACCGCCAGGATCTTCGGCACGATGCCGCTGGTGGCGCCCCGCCACCCGGCATGCACCGCCGCCACGACGCCCTTGACCGGGTCATGAATCAGCACCGGCACGCAGTCAGCCGTGCGGACCGTCAACAGCACGCCCGGCTGATCGGTGACCAGCGCATCCCACCCGCCGTCGAAGGATCGCGCGGCCGCCGTGGCCCGATCGACGACCAAGACATCCGTGCCATGGACCTGTGTGACCGAGACCACCAGCCGCGCGGACCGCACCGGGCCGGGCGGCTCATGCCTGGTTCCGAAAAAATGCGCGACGCCCTGCCGGGCGCCGGCAAAGCTCGGGATCGTAATCAGCATGCTGGACCAACATTCCGTGTTGCGCTCGTTCGTTACTGTTCACTTCTCACGTTTGACTTGTTACCGCCATCCGCTTACCCGTTCTGCTTGCGCAGGAACGTCGGCACATCCCACGGATCCTCCGTGGACAGACTGAGCCGTTCCTGCTGCTCGCGCTTGCTCGTGAACCGCCGCAGGAAGGCCGGCTTTTCGATCTGCTTGCCCGACTCGTCGCCGCCGGAATCGCGGACGCCGGCCAGGGCCGGTTCGGCCGCCGCATGGGCGGGCGCCGCCGCGCGTGCGCCCGTGGACACTCGGGCGG
>JBFGRH010000126.1:0-6053 GCA_041563795.1 Nitrospiraceae bacterium
GCTTCGATGGGATTCAGGCGTGACGCCTTGTTGGCGGGATAGAGCCCGAAGAACAGCCCGACGAAGAGGGAGAATGCGAAGGCGGCCACGATGGATTCGAACGAGATGATCGTGGGCCAGCCGGCGACCACCGTGGTCGCCCGCGCGGCCAGCACGCCCATCGCAATGCCCAGCAGCCCCCCGAACAGGCTCAGCGTCATCGCCTCGATCAGGAACTGCAGCAGGATATGCCGGCGCTTGGCGCCCACCGCCATGCGCACGCCGATCTCCCTGGTCCGCTCCGTCACCGACACCAGCAGGATGTTCATGATCCCGATGCCGCCGACCAGCAATGAGATCGACGCGATCGCGAACATCATGATCGTGAGCGTTTCCCCCGTCCCTTCCTGGACTTGGCCGATATCCACCTGGGTCCGGACCGTAAAATCATCCGGCTGGTCCGGCGCGAGACGATGGCGGGCCCGCAGCACCTCCTGGATCGCCTTGACGGCCTGCGGCAGGTCATCGGTGCGGTCCGTGGAGGCAAACAGGGCCCCGACCGAGCCCAGAAACTGCGTCCCCACGACCTTGCGTTCCGCCGTCGTGAAGGGAATGAACACCACGTCGTCCTGATCGGTCCCGTACGACGACTGCCCCTTCGGCGACAGGACGCCGATCACCACGAAGGGCACGCCCTTGAGACGAATCGTCGCCCCCACCGGCTCCTCGCCCGGCTCAAACAGGTTCTCCACGACCGTTTGCCCGACCAGGGCCACGCGGGCCGCCACGTCCATGTCGGCCTGGGTGAATGACACACCGCTGCTGAAGCTCCAGTCCCGAATCCTCAGATAACTGGGTGACACCCCGTTGACGGAGGCGTTCCAGTTCTTGTTTCCGTACACCACCTGCAGCACGTCCCGCTTGCCGTATCCCGTTTCCACCAACAGCGGGATTTTTTTCTTGAGATCCTGCGCGTCCGCCACCGTCAGAGTGACCGCGGTGCCCTGCCCACCCCGCACGCCGCCCGTCGAGGTGGCCCCCGGAATGATGATGATGACGTTCGTGCCCATGCTGGCGACCTGGGCCGCCACGACGGCCTTGGCGCCCTGCCCAATGCTGACCATGGCAATGACGGCGCCGACCCCGATCACGATGCCGAGCATCGTCAGGCCGGCCCGCAACCGGTTCCGGTTGAGGATCCGGAAGGCCGTTGTCACGGTAAGCAGAATGAAGGAGCCCATTATGATTATCCCCTCCCGACCGCGACTGCGCCGGTGCGCCGATCCTCCAGCACCTGTCCGTCCTTCATCACGATCTGCCGCGCGGCATAGGCCGCGATGTCGGGCTCATGCGTCACGAGCAGCACGGTGATCCCCTCCTGCCGGTTGAGCCCCTCCAGCACGGCCATGATCTCCCGGCTGGATTCGGTGTCACGATTGCCCGTCGGCTCGTCGGCGAGCAGGATGGAGGGACCGGAGACGAGCGCCCGCGCGATGGCCACGCGCTGCTGCTGGCCGCCGGAGAGCTGCGACGGATGATGGTGTTCCCGCCCCTCCAGGCCGACCCGCGCGAGCGCCTCGGCCGACTGCCGCCGCTGCTCACGCAGCGACAGCCCGCGGTAAAACAGCGGGAGCTGGACGTTCTCCAATGCGCTGGTGCGTGGAATCAGGTTGAAACTCTGAAAGACGAACCCGATCTGCCGGTTCCGGATCTCCGCGAGCGCATCGGCGTCCAATCCTCCCACATCCGTCCCATCCAGCAGGTACTGTCCCCTGGTGGGGGCATCGAGGCACCCGATGATGTTCATGAGCGTCGACTTGCCGGATCCCGACGCGCCCATGATGGCGACGATTTCACCCCGTCCGATCTGAACGGTCAGCCCGCGCAGCGCCTGCACGTCGACGTCGCCGAGCCGGTAGATCTTCCAGATGTCCTGGCAGTCGATCAGATGGCCCATGATGATGTCCGGCCGACGCCCAACCCCCTTACTCCTTCGATCGCGATCGCCGATGCGACCCGCCACCGAACCCCGGCGGGAGGCTTTGGAACCGTCCCCCCCGTGACGAGTCGAACCCCACGATCACCGCGTCCCCTTCCTTCAACTCGCCGCCGATGAGCTCGGTGAAGAGCCCGTCAGAAATCCCGGAGTCGACCGTCAGCGGCTCGGGATCGTCGGATGGACCAAGCCTATAGAGCGTTCTTGCTGCATCCCGCACAGCCGTTCCCGCACGGCCCGGACGGGCCGCCGCCGGGACCGCCTCGCCCTCGCTCGTTTTGGGAGGCTGGAAACGCAGGGCGGAGTTGGGCAGTTTCAGAACATCGTCCCGGCGTGCAACGATGATGGACACGTTTGCGGTCATGCCGGGCTTCAACCGCAGGTCCTTGTTCTCGACCCCCACCACCACATCATAGGTCACCACGTTCTGGACGCTGATGGGCGCGTTGCGCACCTGCTGGATCCGCCCCTGGAACCGTTCGCCGGGGTAGGCGTCCACGGTAAACGTCGCGTCCTTGCCCTTCGCCAGACCCGCGATGTCGGCCTCGCTCACGTTGGCATTGACCTGCATCTTCGTCAGATCCTCGGCAATCGTGAAGAGGATCGGGATGGACATGCTGGCGTTGATCCGCTGGCCGACCTCGACCAGCCGGGAAATCACGATCCCGTCGATGGGCGACTTGATCACCGTGTAGGTCAGGTCCAGCTCGGCGGCTTCAAGGACCGCTTCCGCCTGCTTGACCGCCGCCTCCGCCACGGCCAGCTGCGCCTGGGCGCCTTCGTAGGCGGTCAAAGCCACATCCACCTCGTTCTGCGACACGAACTGCTGCTTGATGAGCGATTGCAAGCGGTCCAGTTCCCGCTTGCGTTGCGACAGGTCGGCCCTGGCCTTGAGCACCTCCGCCTTCGCATTGGTCAGGTTGGCCGCCGCCTGGTCGCGCCGCGCCCGATAGGGAAAGGGATCGATCCGGGCCACCACCTGATCCTTCTTGACGACGGAGTTAAAATCCGCGTGCAGGCTTTCGACCATGCCCGTCACCTGGCTGCCCACCTGCACCAGAATGACCGGATTGATCGTGCCCGTGGCGTTGACTACCGACACGATCGACCCGCGTTCGACCGGCGCGGTCTTGTAGCGGATGGGAATCTTCCGTTCGCCACCGAAGAATACGTAGCCCCCGATGGCCATTCCCACCGCCAGGATGCCTATGATCCACACAGCTTTCCGCACCATCACCCCGTGCTTCTCGTTCGGCTCTTTCAACAACCCTCCACTTATTGTGCGGCCAAAATGCCCCAAACGCAACAGGCCATCCGCCAGATGACGAATGGCCTGTTCGCGGTCTGATTCAGCCCGTCACGCCACCCGACGTGACATGGAGCATCCCGATTATGGTGTGACGCTGATCCGGTCCTTGATCGCGTCGTAGATGGGCTTGGGGAGGACTCTCATCAATCCCCCTCTCACTTTGTAGGGGCGGTTGGCAACGATCTTGTCCGCCACATCCTTGGGGATCCCCAAAAACAGCACCATGTCGTTGGCCGAGGCGGTATTTACATTGACCGGCGCCAGCGCCGACCGCGGAGCGGATGGAACCGGCTTGGCCGGCGCCACGGAGGGGGCCGCCGGCGCCTTCGGCGGCACCGGGACAGCGGGCGGCAGGGAAGCCGGCGGCTCCTTGAGCGCCTTCTGGTACCGGGCGACGGTCGCCTTCAGCGATTCGTTCTGTTTTTTTATCGAGTCGAGTTCCTGTTTGAGCGCCCGGCTCCTGGCGGCCAGGTCGCGGCTCCGCTGCTCGAGATCATGCACGCGTGCATTGACGCCGCCCCGCTCCTTGCCCAAACTGTCTTCCAGACGCTGCTTTTCGGCCGACGCCAGTTCGAGGTCGGCCACCAGCTTGGATTTTTGCTCCCGCAGGCTCTTGACCTCATCTTCCAGGGCCTTTTTCTGGAGTTGGACTTTTTCGGCCCTGTTTTTCGCGTCGTCGGCCTCCGCCACAGCCATCTCATACTTGCCCGAGCTCACGCATCCGGCAGCCGTCATCGCGGCCAGGACCAGCACCCCAATCACCGCTCCGCTTCTCATTCCGCCCTCCATGGCAGGTTAGGTCAAATTCTGCGCTTATAGGGTGATGTGTAGTGCATCCCCAGAGTTTTGTCAACAGTACCAAGGATTTACACGGGCTTTAAGCAGGCCGGGCTTGACTCATTCCAAATGACTCTGTGAAGATGCGCGCGCATGCGATCCTGGGGACCAGAGCTGGCCATCATCCTGGGGATCGTCGAGGGATTGACCGAATACCTTCCGATTTCCTCCACCGGACATTTGATTCTGGTCGGCCACTGGCTGGGGTTCACCGGCGACATCGCAGCCAGTGTCGAGATCTCGATCCAACTCGGCGCCATTCTGGCCGTGATCGTCTACGAACGGCGCAAGCTTGCGTCCTTCCTGTCCCAGGCCGCCGTCGAACAGGCCTCCTTCCGGTCCGCCTGTGCCCGACGCTCCTGGCGGGAGGCCCTGGCCGAGTCCCTCGACCGGCACAGAAACCTCTGGTTCCTGGCCGGGTTGTTCGTCGCCTTCCTCCCCGCCGCCGTCGTCGGCCTGCTCAGCCATGATCGGATCGAAGCCCTGCTCTTCAATCCGCGGACGGTCGCCCTCGCCTCCATCGTCGGCGGCCTGATCATCATGGCGGTTGAATCATTCCACAAAGAGGCGCCGGTCACACGGCTGGAGCAGGTCGGCGTGAGGATGGCCTGGTGGGTCGGCGTGGCCCAGTGCGTGGCGCTCATCCCCGGCACCTCCCGCTCGGGCGCCACCATCATCGGGGCCATGCTGGCCGGCATGGATCGCAAGACCGCGACCGAATACTCGTTCTTCCTGGCCCTGCCGACCCTGATCGCCGCCACCGGCTACAAGCTGGTCAAGTCCGCCGCCGTCTTTTCGATAGACGACCTGCTTGCGCTGGCGCTGGGGATGGTCGTGGCTTTTTTCGTGGCCTGGGCGGTGATCGCGGGATTCCTGAACTTCGTCAAACGGCACAGCCTGGTGGTCTTCGCCTACTATCGCATCGCGATGGGCGCCCTCGTCCTGTGGCTGATTCCGTAACCAAGGGGAGAACATGTCGCTTTCAGACACGGTACAGATCTACGATACGTTGGTGAAGGGGAAACAGGGCACGATCCATTTCGATGTCATGACGACGGACGAAACAACCGCGTTGAAGCTGGCGAAGGCCTATCTCGCGAGCATCGGCGAGGCCGACGCCGCGATCACCACGAAGGAATGCCAGTTCTGCCACAGTGAGCCGCTGGTCATGTTTTCCGACGAACAGCAGAAACGGTTCCGTGAACAGGGCGGGTTCATCCTGCCGCTGTCGGCTTAGCCCCCGTCAGTTGGTCTGGTTCTGCGGAATTGCCGGTTCGCTCTCCGGCTTGTCGAAGGCGAGATGGAAGGCGAGATAGCATACGCCGACGCTGATGGCCGCGTCGGCGACGTTGAAGGCAGGCCAGTGGTAGGCGCCGACATAGACGTCCAGGAAATCGATCACTTCGCCGAAGCGCACCCGGTCCAATAAATTTCCGATCGCCCCGCCGAAGACAGCCGCCACGCTGAGCTGCCCGCCCCAGTCGTCCGGCTTCAGGCGATATAAGATTGTCGCCAACAGGACCAGCGCAAAAATCGAGGTGAGGCCGAAGAAGATCAGGCGGAAGCCGTTGCTGCTTGACGCCAGGATACCGAAGGCCGCGCCGGGATTGCGGATATAGGTGATGCTGAGAAAATCCGGCACCACCTGGATGGACTCGTGCAGGCGCATGTTCTGCATGATCTGCAGCTTGGTGGCCTGGTCGAGGAGGACCGTGATCGTGCTGACCAACGCCAGCAGCACATATCGGGTGGACGGCCTTTTCACCGGATCGCCTCCACGCACCGATCGCACAGGGTCGGATGCTCCGTGAACGTCCCGACCGCCGGACGGTAATTCCAGCAGCGTTCGCATTTGCCGCCTTCCGCCCGCCGGATCTCCACGGCAAGGCCTTCCTGCGTCCCACGCTCCAGCGTCACCTGCGACACGATGAA
>JBFGRH010000127.1:0-5960 GCA_041563795.1 Nitrospiraceae bacterium
ACCTCGACGATGCGCCCCGCCAGCGTCATGCGCCCATTGCGCCGGACCAGGTACTTGCCAAGCAGCGACCGCGCGACCTGCAGGGTCGGCCGCTGAAAATATCGTCGCGTGAGAATTCGTCCCGCCATTGCGCCTAAAAATACCAGGACAGACCGCCCATGAACATCCTCGGGTTCCCTGGGACAAAATGAATGTCCGTGACTCCCGCGGGCTCGCCCTGCAGGCGTGATTGAAAGGCGAAGGTCGCCTGCTCCCACTTGGTGTCCAGGAGATTCTGGACGAAGAAAAACGCTTCGAGCCTCCCGCGCTCCAATTTGACCGGCAATTGATAGCGCGTCGAGAGATCGAATACCAGCCAGGAGGGTGATTTCACGCTCTTGTTCTCAGTCAACGGCCTCACGCCCAGATAGGTCGCCTGGAGTTGCGCCGTCAGCCCGGCCGGCCACTTGAGAATCGCCGCGCCGTAGGCCGTCAGTTCCGGCGCCAGCGGGATGGCGTTGCCGTTCGTAAATTCCGCCTGCGTCCAGGTGACGCTGCCGTTGAAGGACAGCGGTCCGTGGATCGGCCCGCGCGCGGCGACTTCCAGGCCGCGCCGGCGGCTGGCTCCGCGAACCTGGGTCGTGCCCTGATCGCCGGCGAACACCAGCTCGGAGTTGAGATCCACGGCCCAGAGGGTCCCCGTCAACTCCATCCCCTCCGCCCCCCAGGGTTTCGACCGGACGCCGACTTCGTAGGTTCTGGCACGCGCCAGCGGCGCGGCGCCGCTGGTCACCGCCGCACGGGCGTCGTTGCTGTGAAAGCCCTCGCCGTAATTCGCGAAGATCTCCGTCGTCCGCCACGGTCCGAGGATCAAATTGGCCTTCGGCAGGACGATCGCCGATGTCGTCCGGCCGGCCGAGCGGACGGCGCACGTCGCGCAACGATTGCGGACATCGAAGGTAAAGAACTCGCTCCGAAGCCCGCCGACCAGGCGCATCCACGACGCCGGCTGCGCCTCCACCTTTACAAACGGCGCGTAGGAGGCTTCGAGCACGTCGCTGTCGGTCGTGGTGCCCGTCGGGGTCCGCTTGGCCTGGGGACCGAGCCGCGCATGGACATCATCCACCCGCACTTGTACTCCGGCGGTCACGGCGCTCTCCATGTCCATCACCCTGCCGGCCTGCCGCCACCCCGTACCGCCACCGTACACCACACGCCGGTCGGCCTGGAGAAACCCGTCGCCGTTGACCGAATCGTTGAGGAACAAGGTGAAATTGGAGAAGAGGTCCATCCGGGAGTACTGCGCGTAGGCGTCGGCGAAGAATCGGCCGCCCGTCGTCGTGTCGTAGTGATAGTTGAGCTTGCCGGTCGTGCGCGTGGTGTGGCCTCCTTCGGTCGGATCGATCGCGCCGAACCGATCGAGCGTGCCGGCCGTCACCGCCCGCAGGGGAATCTCGCCGGACGCGTTCCACCTCGCCTGGTGGTAGGTGCCGGTGACACTCAACTCCGACCGGCTCGTCGGGTTCATCGTCGCCTTGCCCATCACGTTGGCCCGGAAGTAGCGGTTGTCGTTCTGGAACGGCCCGTTCGTGTAATAGCCCTCGGCGGCGACCAGCGTGCGAACCTTCCCGGTGGTCGGCGAGAACATCAACAGATGCCGCTGCGTGTCGAACTGTCCGCCGGCCAGTTGCACCACGCCCTCCCGGACCACCTCGCGGGTTTTAAAATTCACCGCGCCGGCCGTCCCGAAGTCGCCGATCTCGGCATGGTAGGCGCCTTTGAGCACGTCCAGCCCCTCGATCGTTTCAGGGATGATGAAATTCAGGTCGGCGTAGCCCTGGCCATGCGCATGGGACCGGAGATTGATCGGCATGCCGTCGGAAAAGAACGCGACGTCGGTTCCGTGGTCGGCATCGAAGCCGCGCAGGAAATACTGGTCGGCCTTGCCGGCGCCACCCGAATGTTCGACGGCGATAAAGCCTGGAATCAGGCGCAGCACCTGCGCGGGACGGCCCTGCGGCTGCATGAGGTACTCCTTGTCCGGGATGAACAGCTGCGAGGAGGCCGCTACCGGCCGGTCGGTCGTCACGCCGACTTCCGGCACGGTGACATCCGGCGCATCCGGATCGTGCGCAAGCAGAGGCCCGCCGCTCCAGAGCACGGCAAGCATTCCAGCAGAGAGGGAGAACCGGAGCAGGCGCATGGGACGACCCAGCGCGGCCCGCTACTCGCCTTCAATCGGCACGTAGAGAAGGGTGCCCTGGCGATTGATCAGGAACAGCGTGAGGTCTTTCGGTTTGATCGGCTCGACGAGCCGCTGGTAGGCTTCCAGGTCCGGCACCGGCTTGCGGTTGACTTCCAGGACCTGATCGCCGATGGAGATGCCGGCCGACTCCGCGAGACTGCCCTCCTCGATCGCGGTGACGACCACCCCGGTGGTCGACGTGAGGCCGAGCTGTCGCGCGACCGGCGGCGTGACTTCCTCGACCAGCACGCCTCCCAGCGGATGCCCCATGGTGACCCCGTGCGCGATGGCGGCGGACCGCTTCGTGCGCTCGCGCGGCGCTTCCTGGATGATGAGCTCAACCTGGAAGAGCTTGTTGTCACGGATCACATCGAGCTTGTGCTTGCTGCCGATCGGCGCCAGCGCGATCACGTTCCGCAGTCTCCCGGATTCCATGACGTCCTTGCCGTCGAATCGCAGGATCACGTCGCCGCGCCTGAGCCCCGCCTTGTCCGCCGATCCCTTGGGAAAGATGTCCGTGACGATGACGCCCTTCACGTCCGGCAGCCGGAATATCTTGCTCAACAGCGGCGTCACGTTCTGCGTATTGGCGCCGAGAAATCCCCGCACGACCCGGCCGGTCTTGAGCAGGCTCTGCATCGCCGCGCGCGCCATGTTGCTGGGCACCGCGAAGCCCACCCCGACGCTGCCGCCCGTCGTGCTGGCAATCGCCGTGTTGATGCCGACCAGCTCACCCTTCACGTTCACCAGGGCGCCGCCCGAATTGCCGGGGTTAATGGGGGCATCGGTCTGGATAAAGTCTTCGTAGTCGGCCACGCCGACGTCCGCCCGCCCGACCGCGCTCACGATGCCGAAGGTGACCGTCTGGTTGAGCCCCAATGGATTGCCGATCGCCAGCACAAAGTCCCCGACGGTGAGTGCGCTGGAATCCCCCCAGGGCACGGTCGGGAGGCCGCCGGCCTCGATCTTGACGACCGCCACGTCCGTCTTCGGATCGGTCGCCACGACGCGGCCCTTGAACTGGCGCCGGTCCGCGAGCAGCACCTCCACGTCCACGGCGTCCGCGACGACGTGGTTATTGGTGATGATGTAACCGTCGGAGGAGACAATGACCCCGGACCCCTGTCCGTACTGGCGGTGCGGCGCCGGCTGGGGAAACAGGCCGAACGGCAGGCCGTCATCGCCGAACATCGGATCGCGCACCACCACCGTCGACGCGATATTCACGACCGCCGGGGTGACTTTCGACGCCGTATTCTTGATCTGCCCCTGCAGATCGGACAAGACCGAGGACGACGGTCGCTCGGCGGAGATGGCGGGGACACCTTCCCACAACAGGACCAAGGCGAGCAGGCCGAGCAGGCCCACCAGGCCGGTCAAGCCGACGATCAGTTGTGGCGCCGCGTTTTTCATCGGGTTAT
The DNA here is from genome assembly GCA_041563795.1 of Nitrospiraceae bacterium. GTDB lineage: Bacteria > Nitrospirota > Nitrospiria > Nitrospirales > Nitrospiraceae > 2-02-FULL-62-14. The sequence goes on from JBFGRH010000127.1 coordinate 3,646, forward strand.
CGTTTCTTGTCGGATGCCAGGATGCTGGCAATGACCTTTTTCAAGTTCTCCGGGTTCAGATTTTCTCCCTCAACCTTGATGTTCCCGTCCAGCACCACCGCCGGGGTGGATTGCACGTTGACCCGCAAGCCCAGTTTGCGGCCCGCCTCGAAGGCGGCGGTGGGTTTCCCGCTGGCGAGGCCTGCTTCAAAGGCCACGGGGTCGAGCCCGACTTCCCTGACCAGAGTTTCCCGGATGACCTTGTCGAACACATGCAGCCGATCCTGGTGAATCGTCCGGAACAGCGCCTTCTTCATCTCCACGCCCTTCCCCATGGCCCTGGCCTGCTCGTACATTTCGAACGCCGTGGGCAGCTTGCCGCCGATCACCGGGAAACCGACCATGTTAATCTCGACCTTCCCGCTGAATTCCTTTTCGATGAACGGCACCAGCGCCTGCTCGAAGGCGTGGCAGTGGGGGCAATAGAAGTCGGCAAATTCCGTGAGCTTGACCTTGCCCGGCTCGTGCGTGGAGGGCTCCTTCAGCAGTTCATACTTCCCCTCCGGTTTAAACGAGGCAGCCGGTCCTGCCCAGGCGGCACCGCCCACCAGCCAGCCGGCCAGTGCCAGGACCAGCCATCCCGTGATCGTGTATCGACGCATACGCTCCTTCCTTTCTCAATCGCTCCCAAAAAAAACGCGCACATTATAGCCAATATTGCCCTGAGATGCCTCTGCTATAATGAACCATGTTTGGCCAGATGTTGAAAGGATTTGCCGGAATCGCGCTCGCGGCGATCCTGGCCGGATGCGCCTCCGACAGCGTGGTCCCCGCCTCGCTCCAGACCCAACTCGACAAGAGCCTGACCTTCCCCCAGCTGCGTGAATCGCCGCAGTCCTATCGCGGGCGCCTGATGGTACTGGGCGGCGAGGTGCTGTCGGCCAAGCGGATGAAGGAGGAAACCAGGATCGAGGTGTTGGAGATTCCGCTGGAGGGCTCGTTGAAGCCCGGGTTGGACCGCACCGCGTCACGGGGCCGCTTCATCGCCGTGCACAAGGAGTTTCTGGACCCGGCCACGATCCCGCCCGGAACGCGCCTGACGCTCGTCGGCGAAGTCACCGGCGCCCTGACCGACAAGCTCGACGAGATGGACTATACCTACCCGACCCTGGAGGTCAAATCCCTGAAGGTCTGGCCACACAGCGAGACCTTCTCCTACGCCCCTTACTATTACTATCCGCCCTCCTACTACTGGCGGCCCTACTACTACTTCGGACGGATCAGACGGTAGCGGACAGCCCGCGACACGGCCGCCCGACCGCCTGCGGCCCTAGTCGAAGAGCTTCCGAAACGCCGTCTGTATCTGGTCCAGCCCCTTGCGAAGGTCGTCCACGAAGGCTTCGCCTTTGGATTGCGCGCTCTCGCGCCTCGACTTCAGATCGCGCCGGTAGGCCTGAAGCTTTACCAGCACCTCCTGTTTCTTCTCCCCAAATTTTTCCACTTGCTTGGCTTTTTCCACTTCAAACCGGCTCTTAAGAGCGTCAAATTCCGCCTCGAGGCTGTTTGCCCGGCCGACAACGTCCTCCCAGACTTTGCCGGATTCGAATGCGGCACCCTGCAATTTTTCGTCCGCGACCGATTCAAATTCGTTGAGGGCCTTGAGGATCTTCGCCCGCTGAGCCTCCACAGCATCGCGGGCCTCCGCCTTTCCGAGGGCCAATTGCACCTGAAGGTGGTCAATCCTGGTCTGGATCTCGGCCTTCGACTGTTCCGCGAGGTCCTTCGACTTGTGCACCTCGCCCTGGACCTGTTTGAGAACGCCCTGCAACTGCAGCTTCCGCTGCTCCAGCCGTTCGACTGCCTGATCTTTGGTTTGAGTGAGTTGTGCTTCCAACGCCAACGCCCGGTGCTCCAGCGCATCGAGTGTCTTGTCGAGCGAGGCTCTCAGTTCCTTGATCCGTGACATAGGGCTCTCCTCCCTGTGTAGAAATGGACAGAATAGAACAAAAGGCTTCTGCCGGCCCGGAGAGCCTTCTTACTTGGAATTCACGGGGCCGCATTGCGGGCGGCCCCAACCGCACAGTCAGCGATTATCGCCCCACCTGCCCCACGATGCGGGTGATACGCTCGTCCCGGCCGCCCAGCTCGACATATTTCTGGTAAGCCGCCAGCGCCTTGATCATGTCCTTGCGGTACGACTCGTAGAAAAGGCCCAGGCTGTAATGGGCTTCGGCGAGCGTGGGCTTGAGTCGCACCGCCATTTCGTACTCGTCCTCGGCGAGGTCCAGCTTGCCCATGTTGGCATAGAGCCCGCCCAGGTTCAGGTGCGCCTCGGC
>JBFGRH010000128.1:0-5933 GCA_041563795.1 Nitrospiraceae bacterium
GCCAGTTCGTCCAGGAACATCGCATGGTCGTCCACCATCAAGGTGCGGACTGGCTGCCAGTGGTGCTCCGATTGGATCATGGAAACCGTAAGCCCCTTCATCACGAGGGCGGCAGTATGCCGAAAGTCTGGCCCGAGGCATATCAGGGAATCCCTGAAAAACGGGACTATTTACCCCTACGCTAAATACTTATCCCTATTCCAGCACAGAAAGGTAGGACAAGCCGCCAGGAAGACTGGACAGGCCCCTGGAAAGGGTGGACAAGCCTTTAGCGCAGGCTATTTGTCGGTGTGGGTAAGGCCGACACGGATGGCGAACTTGACGAGACCGGCCACGTCGTGGATATCCAGGCGCTCCATCAACTGGGTCCGATGGGTTTCGACCGTCTTGATGCTGAGGTTCAGCCGGGAGGCGATTTCCTTGGTGGTCCGGCCTTCCGCCACCAACTGAAGAATTTCCCGCTGCCGCGGCGTGAGTTCGTCCAGCGGATTGGCCGTCGGCTTCTTGCCGTTCAGCAAGTCGCCGACGAAGTGCTTGGACACCGCCGGGCTGAGGTAGGTGTCGCCGCGGGCGACGGCCTTGAGCGCCAGTTCCAGTTCGGCCAGGTCCGAGCCCTTCAGCAGATACCCCGAGGCGCCGGCTTGCAAGGCCTGATGCACATAGGCCTGGTCGGCGTGCATGGATAAAATGATGACGCGGGTGGCCGGGCGCTCCTTGGCGAGCCGGGCCGCCGCCTCCAGGCCGTTCAGTTCCTTCATCGTGATGTCCATCAGCAGGATGTCCGGGTGATGCGTCTGCGCCAGGCGCAGGGCTTCCCGCCCGTCCGCCGCCTCGGCGACCACTTCGACACCCTCCAGGCTTTCCAGCAACGCGCGGATGCCGGCACGGACAAGCGTGTGATCCTCGGCGAGCAGCACGCGCAGCGGGCTCATGCTTGTCCCGCCTCTTCCGTCGCCATCCCGGCCGGCGAGGCCACGGGGAGCGGCAGCGTCGCCACCACCGTGGTGCCGTATTGCGGGGTCGAGGTAATCTTGATCGTGCCACCGAGCAGCTTCGCGCGCTCCTGCATGCTGGCCAGTCCGACGCTGGATCGGCCGTTGGCCGGGGCCGAGGGTTGGTCCACGGCAAATCCGATCCCGTTGTCCTCGATGCTGAGCTCCACGGATGCCCCCCCGCGCTTCAGGGTAATAATGGCCAGCTCCGCGCGCGCGTGCCGGACCACGTTGGTCAGGGCTTCCTGGGCGATGCGGAAACAGGTGATTTCTATGTCCTGGGGGAGGCGCGGCAGGGACGGATCCGCCGTCAGTTGCACTTTTAACCCGGCCCGCTCGGCCTGACGGTCCGTGTACCACTTGAGCGCGTAGGCCAGGCCCAGGTCGTCGAGGATCGAGGGGTGCAGGTCCAGCGAGAGGTTCCGGACCTGGCCCAGCACGTGCTCGGTGATCTGGGCGCAGTCCCGCATGATGTGGGCTCTGGTGTCGCCATCCGCCGTCCGCTGCGCGCGCTCCACGTTCAATTTGATCGCCGTCAGGGCTTGTCCGATTTCATCGTGCAGGTCACGGGCGATCGCGCGGCGGTCGTCCTCCTGGACCTGCAGCAACTGGCGGGAGAGCAGCCGGAGCGACTGGTTGGCGCTTCGCAGCACGTTCTCGGCCTGCATGCGCTCGATCGCCGTCGCCAGAATGCTGGCGACGGTCTGAAGAAAATTCACGTCGTCCCTGGAAAAGGCGTGGGGCGAGGTCGTGTAGACGCCCAGCACGCCCCAGGCCCCGTCCTTTCCCGGAATGCTCACACTCATGGCCGTGACGGAGCCATGCTCGTGCAGCCATTTCGGCCCGCCGAACCGGGAATCCTTCGGCAGAGTCCTGACGACCGGCTTGTTCGAATTCAACGTGGCATGGGCCGGAGAGTCGGTCTCCAGGGCCCGGACCTGTCCGATGGCGTCGCCCCTCCAGCCCGCGCTGGCGCAGAGCCGCAGGTCCGTGCCGTTCGGAATCAGCTCCAGCACCTCACAGTAGTTGACTTCCAGGGCGTTTGAGATCAGTCCGGCGGTGGTGCTCAGGAGGTGCGGCAGGTCCTGGATCGTGACGGCCAGCACGCCCAGTTCGGCCTCGATGGCCTGCTGGCGTGACCGTTCGTGCAGCCGTTGCTCCGCCCGCTTGCGCTCGGTGATGTCGTGCGCGATGGAGAGCAGGCAGGGTTCGGAGCCCATGTGGATGGGTACCAGGGAAAAGACGGCCGTGCGAATTTCCCCGGACTTGGTCCTGATTTCCCGCTCCACGTCGTGGAGCAGGCCTGTTTCCTTGAGTCGTTCCACGAGCTTGGGCCGGTCGGCCGGGGTCACGTACAGGTTCATTTCCAGCGTGGTCCGGCCGATCAGTTCTTCCCGCGAGTAGCCGGTCAGGACCTCCGCCTGCCTGTTCAAGTCAAGAAACCGCCCCTCCTTGATCGTCGTGATCGAGATGGCGGATGGCGTCTGACGGAAAAACATCTCAAAGCGGTTCCGGGATTTGGCCAGTTCCGCGATCAGCTGCATCTGCCTCTTTTCTGTTTGTTTGCGCGCGGTGATATCCCGCGCGACGGCTTGGAATCCGACCACCCGGCCGTTTTCGAAGGACGGTTGGACGTTCTGGGAGATCCAGAATTCCCCACCCCCCTTGGCGATGGCCGGAAATTCATGGTAGGCGCTCGGCCGTTTGCGCAGGAACTGGCGCATGAGGAAACGCTTGGCAGCCGCACGCGAATCCGGCCGGATGAATTCGGTGAAATGCTTGCCGATCAGCTCGTCCGGGGCGTACCCCGTGGCGCGGGTCACGGTCGGATTGACGTAGGTGAAGTATCCCCGGGCATCGGTTCGGTAGATGATGTCTTCGGCCTGCTCCACCAACTCACGGTATTGCAATTCGGCGGTGAGCCCGAGTTCCTGCTCCTTCTTGAGCCGGTCAGCCGACCAGAGCAAGAACCCCAAGATCGGCAGCCAGAAGACCACCCATGCCGCCGCCAACTTCCAGAGCGTGCTCCAGATCGGCGCCACCAAGGCGTCCCTGTCGGTGTGCAGCAGCACCGTCCATTTCAGACTGGAACGTGCATCCGGTCCACGGGTGAAGGCGTAGCCGGTGACGATAGGAACGTGCCGATGCGGGTGCGTTTCCTCGATGTATCCCGGATCGCCTGCCCCGTCTCGCAGCGCGGAGGAAAGTTCCACATGCGCGCGGTTAAGGTTGCCGTTGTTCGGCCGCTCCGAGTCCACGAAGACGGAGCCTCCCACCGTCGCAAACCGGTACTCAAAACGGCCCGTGAAATCCTCCCGTTCCTGAAATGTCCGAAGCGTCTGAGACATGACCTTTTCCAGGAGCGGGAGCCCCACACGCGCGGTGACGACTCCCCGAAATGTCGTGCCGAGGTGTGTGATGGGAGCCGTGAAGGAAATGGCATCAACACCGTCGACCTCTTCGGACGGCGCCACGTCACCGACAAACAGGGTGTTCGTGCGACGAGCGGCCCGGAACCAGGGGCTCTTGCTCATGTCCATCCCGATGAGGGCGTGATTCGTGGCGGCGACAAACCGTCCCTCTGCGTCCGTCACACCGATGAATAGGTAGAGAGGATCAATGGTCTGGAACGAGTTGAGGAGGTCGTGTGTTTCTGCGACGCGGCCCCCTTTGACGACGGGCGCACTGGCAAGCAAGCGAATGTCACCGGCCCGCTCCGCGATCAGCAAATCCAGTTTGTGGGCGACCTCAGCGGCGGCCAGTGCGAGGCTCTCTCCCTTGGCCTCCACGAAACGGCCTTCGATCAAGCGCGCCGCAATCACGCCGATGGCCAGGAACGCGACGGTCATCACGACGATCAGCCAGGGCAGGCGCGCATACTGGCCAGGGATCGGGCGTGCGCGCATGCTCAGCTCCGCGCCGATGATCGTTGGCAGTGGACGGCAGACAACGGGTGACGTCGTGTCGTGGGGGGGCGGCCCATCAGCAAGGCCCCGCAGGCCGGGACTCGCAGCGTCGGTCATGGTTCGGCAGGGACATCGTCCACCTCGCGGGGTGTGAAGTGCGGATCGACCCCAGGGGAAAAACGTTATGCCTTCACCTGATTCTTGTCAAGGAACTGCCGATCTGAGGGACAGAGGAGCGGTTGTGGGGGAAATACAGAACAACGATCCGCTGGGGCGCCGGCCCGTGAGCGGGGAGTGAGGTTAAGGTTTCTTGCTTTGCCCCAGGCTTCTGGCAATCAGCTCCCGGACCGGACAGGCGTGGTTTTCCGTCACCTCTTCGCACTCCTGCAAGGCCGAGAGCAGTTCCTTGTCTCCGCTCCGCCTGGCTTCCTCCTCCAGCAGCTTCCAGAGCTTGTTGAAGGTGGCCTGCCATTCGAGAGCCTTCATCGGCGAGTGCGTGACCGTGGAAGAAAAGGAGGTGAAAGAGCCGGATCGCTGATCCGCGGTCTTCTCGCCCGGGGCCTGGGGCGCCAAGGCGCTCAAGGGAAATTTCCCGGTGCGCACCGTTTCGTTGATCACGAGCGCGCCCAGCGGGCACAGCATATTGCCGCCGGAGATGGTCAAGGCACAGGCTTGCAGGGCTTCGGCAAAGGCCGTATCCCCCTTGCGCGCAGCTTCAAGATGATACCGATCGATGATCGTGACGATATTGAGGAGGCGGCGGGAAAAAACCAAGTCCGTTTTGAAAGGTTCCTGCGCCATTCACATCCTTCGTCAAACCCGGCCCAGCGATTGGTACCCGATTGCCTTGATGGCCGGGCGAGCCTATGATTGACGAGGCTTATACATACCATAAGAGACTGGTGAGATAAAGTCTTACGTTGCCGTGGTCCAACGATGCCCCTTCTCCAACTGGTTCCGAGTCGGGTCTGCCTGAGCTGCGAGGTCTGCTGCCGGTTTCCTGAGCCGGACAGTTTTCTCCGGCCCTACTTCACGGCCGCCGAGATCCGGCAGGCGGTGGCGCGCGGGATGGCCCCGGCCCACTTTCCCGATCCCGACGGCTGCCAGGTCACGGTCGTGCCGAATCCGACCGGCGAGGGGTTCCTCTGCCCGGCCTTCGATCCCGCGACGTCCCACTGCCGCATTTACGAAGACCGCCCGCTCGATTGCCAGATCTATCCGCTGGCGATGATGTGGACCGCCGACGGATCGACGGTGGTGCTGGGATGGGACACGAAATGTCCGTTCATGCGTGAGGCCGTGCCGCCGGAGATCGCGGCCTATGCCGACCGTATCGCTGCGATGCTGGAGCGCGGGGACATGCTCGAGACCGTGGCCTCCCACCCGCGACTGGTCGGGCGGTTTCAAGAGGACGTGGTGGTGCTCAATCCCTTGCCGAAGCTTTCCGCCAGGCTTCTCCAAACCCGCCCGCAGTTGTGGCCGCTCACGCCGGCCGACCACGACCGGTTCCGGCTGGCGCTCGCCGGCGTGGACACGCCCCTCGCGCACTTTGCGCTGGCCCCGCACCTGATCTGGACGGACCTGTTTCGCTACGCATGGGCGGAGATCGAAGGGTGCCTCTGCCTGTTCGCCGACTATGCGGACGGGACGTTCATGCCGCTGCCGCCGCTGCCGCTTCACGGTTCACGCTTCACGCGCGACGCTGTGGCCGCCTGCTTCGCGATCATGCATGCGCGCAACCGCGGGTCGGCCGTCAGCCGGGTCGAGAACGTGCCGGAAGAATGGAAGGCGCCGTGCGAGTCCTGGGGGTACCGCCTGCGCTCAAAAGATTCGGACTATCTGTACCGATCGGCGGACCTGGCGGCACTGGCGGGCGATCCGTACAAATCGCAGCGCGCCGCGTGCAACCGGTTCGAGCGGGAACGGCAAAAGCTCAACCGTTACCTCGAGGGAATCAAGAACATGGGCCGGCTGCCCGGAGCCCTGTTCGTGGTGGACGCGTTGAAAGAGCGCATCGCGATCGCGGTGGCGAGCA
>JBFGRH010000129.1:0-5891 GCA_041563795.1 Nitrospiraceae bacterium
AGGGAAAAGCAGGCTTTCCGAACTGAGGCGGAGGCGTGGGAATGCCCGCGCCTCCGCTGTCTTGGGGCTTACTTGCCGCCCTTGTCGTCTTTCTTTTCGTCCTTCTTCTCATCACCCGCGTCAGCTTTCGGCCCACTCGGGTTCTTCTTGTCCTTCTCCTGCGTCGGAGCAGGGGCCGGATCGCCCGCGTACACCAGCGTTGAAGCGCTGAAGCTCAGCAGCAACGCCAAGGCCATCAATCCAATAAGCTTCTTCATGAGGATGCCTCCTTGAGATGATTGTTGTGAGAACACATTCGCCCCCCTGTTCGGGAACGAGCCTGCGCCTACCTCATACCAAACAGGTGGCGCGTCGCCCAATAGACAAAACGGGAGGGTCCGGCTGTGAAATGTCCAATTAAAAAGCGTAGCCCGACTCCGGATGGCTGTGGCATACTTTTGCGCAAGCTTGTGGGGTTGGGCATGGTGGAGCGCGAAGATCCATCCACACGGTTGAAAGCGCTGGTCACGACAGCCGGGGAGTTCGAGGATGTCACGGCTGATGCGCTGGAGGAGCTGCTGGATCATGCAGCGGTCCAGACGCGCCGGTTTCTGCGTGACACCGGACACTGGGCGGATGACGTTGGTCATGAGAAGCTTGCCCTTCGATGGGGGTACGAGCTGCTGGAGCGGTTCCTGGCCTGTGGAGGATCGGAAGTCCCCTGCCGGCCGCTGTTCCTGCTGGACAGCATGATCGCGCGTCATTTCAGCCGGCCTACGCCCTTCACGCATCACGAGGAGCTCGCGTCGCCCCTGGGCCGTTTCCTGGACGGGCTGATTTCACGGTCCATGATCAGTCGCGATGCCCTGATGGCCCTCTTCTATCACTGTTACGGATACGGACAGGGGCATGTGGTGAAGCTCTTGAACCTCGATGCGGTCCAGAGCGCGCGTGTCTACAAGAATTTCGAACGCTGGAGACGAAACGGGTGGCAGCGCACGATGGGGGAGGTCGGCATGACCGACAGGGAGCTTCGCGAACTGGAGGAGCGGAAACGCCGGCGGCCTGATTCCTTCAACTCCGAAGCCGGCCGAGTTATTGTGGCCATGCAGACACACTACCGGAAAAGCGAGCCGCGGCATTTTCCCTGTCTCAGCGCCCAGCAATGGGCCGGCCTGTTTCAGGAGGACTGCGGACTCGACTACCGGGGGTGGCACCTTGTGCTGTGCCAGAAGTGCCTCGCGGAGGTGTATGAGCTCAGGCGTGACGAATGCAGGAGTGTTCCGGCCCCGGTGATTGACATGAACGTTCGGCCGCTGCACAGGGGCGGCGATATAGTGCTCGTCGAGGCAGGGGCGGGAGGACGAGATGGAACAGAACATCCCCAAGACCGACTATCGAGAGCATCTTCTTAGCGCGCTCCGCTCGGACCGGCGCTCCCGCCCGGAGGATGAGGGCGGTTCGCTGCACGTGTTCGTGGACCAGGAAGGCATCGGCACGCTGGGCTGCGCCGGTCGCGATTCCGCACTGGTCTTCGAAAGCCGTGAGCGCCCTCTCCACCTGGTGGAGCTCCGAACGGAATCGGGCCGGCTGGTCGGGGGCCTCTGTATGCCGGAGAGCGGTACGAAGGCGGTTCGGTTGAGAGTTGGTACGGTCGATGTCGAGGTGAGCGTGCAGGCCGCCGACGGTCGGGGGACGGTCAGGGCGGTCTCCCATCAGGCGCGCCCCGAGCTTCGGCGCGTCCAGGACATGGTCGGGGGCCTTGCTGCCGACATCCGGGATCACGTCAGGGGAATGGTCACTTCCGCCCCTGGGAACGTCGCCCGAGGTCCCGTTGCTCCGTCCACGAGTCTCTGGGCAGCCGCGGGTGTCCTGGCCCAAGTCGGACTGGTGGTCACCGTGCTCTTTCTCCTGGGCGATCGGATGATCGATGCTCAAAAGACTGAGGAGAGGGATGCGCAGGTGGCGAGGGTCGGGGAAACACTGGCAAGGCAGGAGGCTGCAAGCGCAGGAACGGCGGAGGCCTTGGCCAGACAGGAACGACTGCTCAGGGCGCTTACCAGTTCACAGGCGGAGGTCAGGCAGGCCCTGCGGGCACAGAAGCGTGAGATGGCGGGGCTGCACCGAGTGGAGGATAAACTCGAGCAACTCGGCCGGGCACGCGCATCGTTCGACGCCTCTGTCGTGGCCCGTTTGAACGATGCGGCAGCCGAGCGGGCGCAGATGGGCAACCGGATTCGAGTCCTGACGGCTGCGAACGAGGAACTGAACCGGGAGGTGGCCCAACTGAGGGTGCGAACCGTGGTAACGGAGGCGCGCCTCGCGAACCAGGTGCAATCCTTCCAGTTCTGGGTGTCTTTCCAAGACGGCGTTCCAGAAGAGCGGATCGATCAGTGGGTCAAGGAGATCCGGGGGCATATCGGGCCCGTCAATGCCGGATGGTACAACGTGGAGATCGATCTCCCGCAATCGCAGTCCAAAGACCGGCTCCTGAAAACGTTTCAGCAGGAAACCGATATCGTCAAAGCTGTATCGCTTCGCCCGGCCACGCCTGCGGACCCGAAGAGCGGTCGTTGACCGAAAGCCGCCTGACCGCGCTTACCCTCTTTCTTTCCTTCGGACGCCCGCCCGTACCTTCCGTGTGCGCCTGCCACGCCGGTTCAGCACTTGACTCCACCCGCGCTCTGGTTCATATGTCTCAGCCGGTATAACCGACATTCATGGAACCCAGTCCAGCATACCGGTGGCTTCTCTCCACGTGTCTCGTGGCGGCCTGCCTGCTGCCGGGCTGCGGAGTGTCGCGCGATTCGTCGAAGTCGCCCCGGGCCGCCACCGAACAATTGCTGCTGGCCCAGGCGGTGGAGCGCAGTTTTGAGGACGTGACGGTGCCGATCCTCAAGGACGCCCCCGTGGTCATGGAGGTGGCCGGCCTGACTCCCGATCAGTTCTATGTCCGGGACGCCGTGGCGGGGCATCTGGCCAAGTCCCAGGGCGTCCGGGTCATGGACCGTCGCGACCAGGCGAAGTACGTGGTGCACCTGATGGTCCAGGCGCTGGGCACTGAATTGGATCAGAGCTTTTTCGGCATGCCGCAGGTGCAGGGCGGGTTGATTCCCATCGCCCTGCCGGAGCTGCCGCTCTACAAGTTCATCCGTGAAATCGGGTATGTCCGGTATGGCATGAACATTTACGAGGCGACGTCAGGCAAACTGGCCCTCGCCACGCCCTGGTACACCAAGACGGCAGCGTGGAGACAGTACACGATCTTCATCTTCCTGACCTTCCGCACCAGCACCCTGACCGACCCGCCGGAGCTCAGCCGTCCCCCCGCCGTGCCGATCATCACGCCCGTCCCGTCGCAGCCGAACGATCAGAACGATCGTCCCACCCCGCCCGATTCCCGCTAGCGCGTCACCGGACCTTGACGCACCAGCTCACTTGAACCAGTTGTAGTGGATCTCAAGACGGGCGCCTGCCACGAAGGCGTTGGAGATGGCCGGGTTGGACCCGGGGTTGATGATGTACTGGAAGTCCGGCTGGAAAATGACGGAGGGGTTCACTTCCACGGCATAGGTCCACTCCAGAGCGACCGTGTCGCGCGAGACGGGGATGCCGGCCCGGCGCTGGCCGGACTCGAAGTGGCTGCCCGACCGTGATATCGCCACGCCGAACCCCGCTTGGTCCCGGTCGCGTCCGGGGAAGAGGCCGGTATAGATGAGGCTCCCGCGCAAAAACGTCACGAAACGATTGACCCGTTGGTCGGCCACGCCCACGCGGCCGTTGAGTGTCAACCCCTGGAACGGAGCCCCGGGCTCGCGATAGACCCTCTGCTCGGCGAGCGCATAGATGCCGTAGGTCCCGTCTCGGCGCACCGGATTGCCGGCCGGGTCCAACGCACTGAGGTCGTTCAGCCGTGTGGTGTAGCCCCAGGCTCCGAGGGCGTATTTCCCGTCATAGTTCAGCTCGGCCGCCCTGCCGATGCGGCGGAAGGTCAGGCGCCGCGCGGAGGTCGGTCGCTCCCGTTCACGGAGCATCTCCTGCCGCTTCGGGGCCCCGTACCGGTAGTACGACATCTCGCCGATGGCCAGGATCCCGTCATCGCCGCCCAGATGGATGTGGGTCCCCGACGGTTCGCCCGGATCGCCGGGCACGCCATCGAGGACGGCTGCGCGCAGGCTGAAGTTTTCCGTCACCTCGCCCTGCAGACGGACTCCGAACGAGGTGACGGGAAACGTGGAGGGGCCGTTCCTGCCGCTGAGGCCGAGGTCCGGGCCGGTGCCGAAGGAGCCGTGGACGAACAGCTCGGACGCCGACCGGATGACGTCGAACTCCGATGTGAGGTCGTACAGGCCGGTCAGAAGCGACAGGCGTTCGCCGAAGAAGTTTTGCTGGTACCAGGCCTCGAACAGTTTCCAGCCGTTCGGGCCGCCGATGCTGCTGACTCCCTGGGCGTCTCCGACGTTGCGGCTGGGGTTATTGCCGTAGAGGCCGAGGCCGTAGAGAAAGAAGTTGGCCCCCTTCCAGCCGGCCAGCGTTTCGGCATCCACTCTGAACAACAGGTCCACGTCGCCGTTGATGTCGGTCCTGCGTCGAAGCCCCCCGGAAACGGTCGAGAGGAGGTCATTGGTGTTGACGGTCTCCAGCATGATGCCCTTGGAGGTGGCGGCTTTCCCCAGCGCGCTCCATCGTGCCTGCCACGTGCGATCCGGCTCTTCGCCGCGGGCCGGGTCCTGCACGCAGACCGCCAGGAGGAGCATGAGGGCGAAGCAGACAGGGCGATGGGGCCGTGGGCGTACGGATGAGGCGGATGGTGATGCGTGCGGAAAGGGCCGGCCTCTGTCCATCGGTGCGAGCGTGAGTCCGGTTTAGGGCGAGACTTGAAAGAACTGCCGGCCGACGATTCGCTGTCCCGCCGGCGACAGGGCAAAGGCGACGAACGCGTCCCGTAGCTGGTTCGGGCGCGCGCTAGCGAGGAACAGGACGGGGCGCCGCAGCTTGTACCGGCCGCTGCGCACGGTCGGTTCGCCCGGTTCGATGCCGTCCACGAGGAGAATCCGGACCGGCGTCCCGAATTTCACGGCTTGAAGGGCGGATCCCAGGGACAGGTATCCGATGGCGCCCAGGCGGCCGGACACCCGGCTGAGCACCTTCTGGTCATCGCGCAGGCTCTGAGCCGACGCGCTCAATCCGTCCGGAACCGCGAGCGATGCTGCAAAGCCGGCCGTGATGTTCTGGTCGTCGGGGCGGCGGATCACTTCGACATTTTCGGTGGCCGTTTCATCCAGGGCGAGCCACGAGCGCGTGGTTCCTGAGAACAGGTCGCGCAACTGGCCGGACGTCACTTCCTTGACGGGGTTGGAAAAGTTGACGATGACCGCGATCCCGTCCCATGCGACGGTGGTCGCAGTCAGGTCGGGATCGTCCATGCCGGTGACGGCCAGATCGGCCTTCCCGGATTTGACCATCTCAGCCGTATGGAAGTTCCGGTTCCACTTGACGTCCACGGCGGTTCCCGGATGGGCCTTCTCGAACGCGCGCGCGAGGGTGTCGATCACGGGACGTTCGGGACCGTGGCCCGCCACGGTCATCAGGCCGCGCAATTCGTCGGCCTGTCCCGCCGCCGGCAGGCCGGCGCCCCAGGCCAGCAGGCAGAAGCACAGCAGCGTCAGGTGAGACGGCCTGCGGGCCCCCGGATTCCCCCCTGCGCGGGGCCTCGGCAGGCGTGGTTCCGGCCGGCACACGTTCGCCTGATTTGTGTGAGGGATGCGCATCGTTGTCACGTACTACGGACCGGCCGCGTTGGCCACACCTTTCCACATGGCAGTGCCGGTTGGCAAGTGCGTCCAAGAAACAATGCCGCGCCCACGAGGCGCTGCCCCCGTGAGACGGCATCATGATGCTGCCGGGGGGGC
>JBFGRH010000130.1:0-5803 GCA_041563795.1 Nitrospiraceae bacterium
GAGGACGCCGAGGATGAGTACAAGACTGCGATGAAGCGCGATCCGCAAAATGCCGAGCTGCATTTTTACATGGGCCGCGCCTACCGCATGGGCCTGGAGTTCGACAAGGCGGCCGAGCAGTTCAAGATCGTGCTGGACCTGAACAAGGATTTCACGGGTGAGGCCGACAAGGAATGGCACGTGGTGCAGAAGATCCAGCGCGCGGCCCCGGGGACCAAGATCGGGAAGCAGATCGCGATCATCGAGAAGATCAGCCGCGCCGATGCGGCGGCCCTGTTCATCCAGGAGTTGAACATCGACCGGCTCTTCGAAAAGCGGGGCAAGACGTTCGATCCCTCCTTCAAGGCGCCGCCCAAGGAGGAATTCAAGCCGGACCAGGTGGTCGCGATGGAGCCGGCCACCGATATCGCCACGCATCCGCTGAAGCCGGACATCGACACCGTCATCCAATTGGGCGTGCGCGGCCTCGAGCCGTCCCCGGACCACAAGTTCGAGCCGGGCAAGCCCCTGCTGAAGGCCGAGTACGCGATCATGCTGGAGGACATCATGATCCGGATCACCGGCGACAATAAGCTGGCCACGCAGTTCTTCGGCCAGAAGTCGCCGTACCCCGACGTGCGGCCGGACATGTATTATTTCAACGCCGCCATGCTCCTGGGCAGCCGCGGGATTCTCGAGGCGGACAAGGTGACCGGTGAATTCGGGGGCGGGCAGGCGGTCTCCGGAGCAGACGCGCTGCTCGCGATCAGGATGTTCAAGGAAGCGTTGAAGATCTAGCTTCATCACGATTGATGTTTAAGGGAGGCGGACACATGGTATGCGGAAGGGCTTGGTGGGCGTCGGGGCATCGCTGGATGCTGGCTGGCGGGGTGATCGGCGTCTGTGTGGTGGGGGTTGCCCAGCCGGCGCCGGCCCAGACGGCCAAACCCGTCCCCCTGGTGGAGCAAATCTCGTCCGGTTCGGTCAACTGGACGTCCGGATGGGTCAAGGCGAGCGGCGTCGGCGTGCCGCCGCCGAACGCCGGGCCCGCCGCCAAGGCCATGGCGCAACGGGCGGCCTTTTCGGTGGCGGTGCGGAACCTGCTCGAAGTCGTCAAGGGCGTGCGGATCGATTCCGCCACGCTGGTGGAAAATTACCTGGTGCAGGACGATGTCATCAAGAGCCAGGTGAACGGGTTTGTCAAAGGCGCGCAGATCGACGCCACCAAGGCGTCCCCGGACGGGAGCGTGGAGGTCCTGGTCAAGGCGCCGCTGTGGGGCGTCAATTCGTTGTACGACCCGTTCCTGGACCAGATGGGCGTGCAGGATCAGAAGCTCCAGCCGGAGCCGGCCGAGGACAGCTACACCGGACTGGTGATCGATGCGCGGGGCCTTGGCGTGAAGCCGGCCTGTTTTCCCGCCGTGCTCGACGACAAGGGGGAAACGGTGTTCGGGCCCAAGACGGTCGACCGGGCGGCGGCGCAAAAGGACGGGATGGTGCACTACATGGCGGCCCCGAAGGGAGCCGACTTGTCGTCATTGTTCGGGGAGGATGCCTACATCGTCCGGCCGGTTCAGAGCGCGCCGGCGGCGCCCCCGCGGGAAGGCCGGAGGCCGCTCAAGATCAAAGGCGGGGACAAGGCCGGCCTGCTCAAGGCCAACATTATCATCAGCAGCGATGACGCCAAGAAAATTCGAGACGACTCCGCCCTCAGCACCGCGTTGAAACGTTCCCGCGTCACCATCGTGACCGATCCCCTGATCGGAGGCATGGAAGGGCGGGCGCCGGGATTCGACCAACTGCTGGCCGCAGCCAGGCCGGACGCCTCGCGCTGACCGGCTCCCGTTTCCCTGTGCGAGGACCGCTGGTCCACGCCTTTTCGGCTGTGCCTCGAGCGCACGGTCTCCACGAGTTGGGGAGATGACAGTGAAGGCCTTGGCGCAACGGTGGAGCCGCTTCCTGGAGTGGGTGAAGCGGGACAACGTGCTCCGGATCGCCTGGGGCGGCGGCATCACCCTGGGCTTCATCCTGCTCTTCTCCGTCGGGGCCTTCGAGTGGGTCGAGCTCAGGTCCTATGATCTCCGATACACGGCGTTCGCCCATTTCCCGCTGAACCGTCTTCCTTCCCCGCCGTTAGATACTCCGGTCCTGCTGCTCCGGGTCGACGAAGAAACCGAGGACCATCTCAACCTCCGTGCCAATGACATCACCCGGGCCATGTATGCGGACGCCGTGACGAACCTGGCCGAGGCAGGGGCCTCGCTGATCGGGTTTGACGTGATCTTCGCCCGGCCGAAGGACGCGAAGCAGGACAGGGCGTTTGCCGGGGCGATTGCGCGTGCCGGCAACGTGGTCCTCGCCCGTTACATCGGTCAGAAAGGGCACCGGGTACCCCTCCAGCTGTTCCGGGATGCCGAACTCAGCGAGGCGATGATCAACGTGGTCCTGCAGAAGGACCGCTGTCTCCGCGATATGCCGCTGCTGGCGCTGGATTTCTCCGGTGACGAGCCGGAGCCGGTGCTCACGATGAGCCTGGAACTGGCGCGTCTCCATCTGAATTTCGAGGGCGAACAGGAACTGGACCTTTCGAAAGCCAACTACCTCGGACTCGGACCGCTCCAGATTCCCTATCCGAACGGAAGGATGCTGATTCGGTTTCATGGTCCGCCAGGAACATTTCCGAGGATGTCCTTCTGGCGGGCCGTGACGGGCGAGTTCGATCCGAACGAGATTCGAGGGAAAATAGTCCTGATCGGTCCCTCCACGCCGACGCTGCACGATTTTTACTGCACGCCCTACCTCCAGAAGGACGCCGCCACGCTGAAGCTCGAAGACAGCGACGAAGAGGTCAAGGTTCTCGGCGCCCTGATGGACGGGTTCGAGATTCATGCCAATGCCATCCAGACCATCCTGGATCGACGGTTCGTGACGCGGAGCCGGGACCAGAAGGGGGTGGTGCCGGCCATTCTCCTGATCCAGGGCATCCTGGGCACCTGGCTGCTCATCCAGAGCAAACGGGGCTCCTTCGTCACCCAGGTCTTTAAATGGGTCTCGGTGATGGGCATCGGCGGGGCCGGGCTGCTGCTCCTGTGGAAGTACGATTACTGGCTGGACATCACGCCGATGTATTCGCTCCTGGTCGCGCAGTACGGAGCGGCGGTGGCCTACCAGCGGCTGATCGAGCGCAAGAAGCGCCGCCAGGTCGAGGGGATGTTCGGACGGTATGTCTCGCACCAGATCCGGGACTTCCTGGTCCTGCATCCGGATGCCGCGAACCCCAGCGGCCGCAAGGAACGCCTGACGATATTCTTCTCCGACGTGCGCGGGTTCACCAGCATGTCCGAGAAGATGGAGCCGCAGGAAGTGCAGCAGCTTCTGAGCGAATACTTCACGGAGATGACCGGCATCCTGTTCAAGTACGAGGGTACGCTGGACAAGTTCATGGGCGACGCCATCATGGCGTTTTTCGGCAATCCCGTGCCGCAGCCGGACCAGGCGAAACGGGCCGTGCTGATGGCGCTGGACATGCAGGAGGCCATCGGACGGCTCAACCAGAAACTGGCGGCGGAAGGGCGCCGGACCATCGGGGTCGGGATGGGGATCAACACCGGGGACGTGACGGTCGGCAACCTGGGCTCGAAGGACTTCCTGGATTACACCGTGATCGGGGATGCGGTGAACCTGGCCTGCCGGCTTGAGCAGAACGCCAAGGCGGGTGACATCATCATTACCCAGGCGACCTATGACGAGGTCCGGGACGTCGTGGAGGTCGAACCGATGGAGCCGATCCGGGTCAAGGGCAAGAGCGAACCGATCCCTATTTTTCGTGTGCTCCGGCGGGTGCCGGCGGGGGCATGATTTCAGCCGGACAAAGGCCTTGCAAGGGCTTCCGGGGTATGGCATAACCATCGCGCTTTTGTCGCGATAGAGCGGAGGAAACCTACTTATGGACACCTTGATCACTTCTACGGGGCGGGCAACCTTTCACGCGGCAGTCGTCAGCCTGGCGTGCCTCCTCAATGTGGCCTGGGAAGGGCCTCTGTTCGCGCAGGCGCCGGCGCAGTCCCAGACGGTGACGGCGGAGGGCATGGCCGCCGTGCAGGGGAACCCGGCCATCGCCAGGGACCATGCCGTGCAGGATGCCCTGCGCAAGGCGGTCGAGCAGGCGGTGGGCACGATGGTAGCCTCTGAAACCCTGGTCGAAAACTTCCAGGTGGTGCGCGACAACATCTACAACAAGAGCCAGGGGTACGTGAAGGACTACAAGATCGTCAAGGAAAAGCCGGGGACGGACCTCTACGCGGTGACGATCACCGCCACGGTCTCCACCGAAAACCTCAAGAACGACCTGGGTGCGCTGGGGTTGCTGATTGCGCGCGTGGGCAAGCCCCGCACGCTCTTCATGATCGCGGAGCAGAACGTCGGGCAGGAGATTTTGCTCTATTGGTGGGGCACGTGGGGAGCCCGTGGCGGCGCGGCCTTTGCCGGCCAGTCGGTCGAGATGGCCGTTTCAGAGACCGTGCTGAAGGAGGAATTCCTGAACCGCGGATTCAACGTCATCGATATCTCCGCCGTGACCGGCAAGTTCGAGATTTCCAACGCCTACCGGATCGCGGATTTGACCGATACGGGTGCCCGGGAAATTGGACGCAAGATGGGCGCCGAAATCATCATCAAGGGCAAGGCGCTGGCCAAGGAAGGCCCCCGCACGGCCGGCAGTTCGGTGGGGTCCTATCTCGCGGACATCACGCTCAGCGCCATCCGGGTGGACAATGGCCAGGTGCTGGCGTCCGTCAGGGGCAACGCCGCGGCGCGCCATGTCGCGCAGCACGTGGGCGGCAACCAGGCCATCGAGAATGCGGCCCGGCAGGTGACCGACAGGCTGGTCGAGCAGATCACGGCCAAATGGACGGCCGAGATGAGCGGAGGCCAGCTCATCCAGTTGACGATCCGGGGCCTGGGCGGCATGAAGGACCTGGTCAAGATCAAGGAATTCCTCAAGGGCAAGGTTCGCGGGGTGCAGAACGTCATTCAGCGCAGCTTCGAGCGGGGCGAGGCGGTTCTGGAAGTGGATGCCAAGAGCTCGGCCCAGCAGATCGGCGACGAGCTCGCGTCCAAGCCGATCCAGGGACTGGATCTGGACATTACCGCCGCGACCGGCAACACGCTGGAGCTGTGCGTGGCGGGCAAGTGCGCCGCGGCGGCTGCGCCAATGGGGTCCTCGATGCCGGCGGCACCCGAGGAGAGCATGGGAGGGGCGAAGACCTACGGAGTGCTGAAGAGCATCCGATCGGCGAGGGATAAGGACGTGGTCGTACAGTTGAACGAGGTGAAGGTCCGGGGCGCCGTGTTGCAGGTGGTGGTGTCGGGACTCTACCAGGGGAAGGTCGAGGCGGCAGCCCGGACGAAACAATCCGGTCACTTTTCCGTGGGCCGCGGAACCGTGCTGGATTACAACACCAACAAGAAGTACGAAAGCACGGGTGTCGAAGGGGATTCGTGCTGCAATGTCGGGCCGGGCGACATCAAGCGTGTGCAGATCACGTTTCCGGCCCCGCCGGGAGCCAAGAAAGTAGGGATTTCAGTGGGGGACATCGGCACCTTTGACGACGTCGTGATCGGGGAGTAAGAAGTGGCGTGGTGGATGGGAGGATGACCAGATGATCAGAAGGTCGCTGTCATTGATTCAGACCGTTGGGCTGTGCCTGCTGCTGTCCGCCTGTGTGACGCTGCCCCCGGTAAATCCTAACCCCGGCAGCCCCGTAAAGAGTATCGCGATTCTGCCCGTGGTAAACAACAGCGTGGATGTGGACGGTCCCGCCGC
>JBFGRH010000131.1:0-5769 GCA_041563795.1 Nitrospiraceae bacterium
CCGGGCGGAGCATAGCGCGAATCCGGTGGGCTATGCCCGCTTGCAGATGTGGGAGCGGGCCGCGCAACAGATATGGGCGCATCCCTTCGGGGTGGGCCTGGGCCTGTACCAATACACCTACCCCAAGAACGCGTTTCCGACTGAAGGGCGGGTGGCTCGGTATGGACACGTCGCGCAGACCCCGCATAGCGAGTATGTCCAAATCGGCGTCGAACTGGGCGTGGGGGGAATCATCCTGTTCGGCTGGGGGATCGTTCGTATCCTCAAGGAGATGCGAACGGCACTCGCGTGCAGGCTCCGGCGACGGCAACGCTGGATCGTCGTGGGGATGAGCGGCGCATGGGCGTCGATCATGGTTCATGCCGCGGTGGATTCGAACCTGCACGAACCGGCGATTGTGCTCGTCTTGATCCTGAGCACGGCGATTCTGCTTTCTGTGAAGCGATTGTCGCAGCCTGTTTCCCTCGAGCGGACGGTGCTCATTTGGCGTCCGATTGTCTGGGGCGCCTGCGCCGTAATTGGGCTGGCGCTTGCCGCGATGCTGGTCACCAGGCTCGGTGTCGCCTGGCTGGCGTTTGAGGCTGGTTCTCGTGCCCTCGGGCAGAACAATCTTGAACGCGCCACCGAGTATTTGGGACAGGCCGTCGAGTTGGATCCCGGCAAGACGCTCTACCATAGTTCGAAGGCAGCCGCACATTTTCAGTTGTTCCAGCGGACGCGGTCGCAAAGCGAGCTGGCCGTCGTGGTGGCTGAACTCAAACGGGAAAGTGTGCTCAATCCGCTGAACGCGCGGCCGTTCAAGCTTCTGGGGGATGTTTATGCAACGGCCGCGTCCAGTGCCGGAGGGGCCGATGAACGGCACGCTTCGTTGCGGCTGGCCGCCGAGGCCTATGCGCAGGCCATCGACCGCGAGCCGTTCAACCCGCATTATCAGCTTGAATTGGGGCGGCTCTACCTGGCGCTGGACGATGGTGAGAAGGCGGAACGGTTGGTCCGGGGCGCGGTCGAGATGGAACCGAACTTCCTGCCGGGCCGGCTCCTGCTGGCGATGCGGTACGCGAAGACGGATCGGCTCGAGCCAGCAAATCAGGAATATGAGGAAATTCTCCGGCGACAGCGATATTATGCCAGCTGGTCCCTCGAGCCGTACGAAAAAAGTTTCTTGAACGTCGACGTGCGTGAACTGGCGTCGTTGTTGGAGCGGCCACACAACCAAAAGTCCAAGAAAAGCGGGTCGTTATGATGAAGGGATGGCTGGTGGTACTCCTTGTCGTAGCCCTCGGGTTGTCGGCTGACGGGGTCCTGATGGCCCTCGAGCGTAATCGTTCCGCCGCGGTCAGGGCGGAGGAACTCGCGTACCTGCCAAAGGGCGAATACCTCAAGATCGCGGTGCTTGGCTATGATCAATTCGCGGCGGACCTGATCTGGCTGAAGGCGGTCCAGCACCTTGGCGCAGCACGTCAGTCAAAGGGCGGATACGCCTGGGCCTACCACGTGGTCAATGTCGTGACGGATCTGGACCCCAAATTCCTGCCTGCCTATCTGGCGTCGGGCGCCATTCTGGGCGTGTGGGCCGGCCTTCATTATGAGAGCATCGAGATATTACGGAAAGGCATGCGGGAGAATCCTGACGTCTGGCAGCTTCCGTTCTATATTGGATACGATTATTTCTATGAGCTCTGCGATCCGGCCAAGGCGGCGCCCTATTTCCAGGCCGCCGCGCGACTTCCCGGAGCGCCGTCCTATCTGCCGAGCCTCGCGGCGCGCATGACGGTTGCGGGAGGAGATCCTTCGGCAGCACTGGAATTCCTGCAACGGTTGTATGAACGAACGGGTGATCCCCGGCTCCGCGAGGCGCTCGAGAACAAAATCAAGGAAGTGACCATCGAACTGGATATCCGGGCCTTACAAGACGGCGTGCAGCAGCACCGCGTCCGGTATGGGAAGCTCCCACGAACGCTCAGAGAACTGGTGGCCAGGGGAATTGTTCCACGTCTTCCCGCTGAACCGTTTGGCGGCCGGTACGAACTGGACCCGTCGAGCGGACGGGTCAAGGCCATCGGAGGACCCGGGAGGCTGGGAATTTATCGCACGGCGGCGACCACCGGCTGCCAACCCCGTGAGCCGAAACCGTACCGGGATCTCAGCAAGGCGAACTGAGCGATCGGCCCCGGGAGGGGCGGTGAAGACGCATCACCAGAATGGAAGCCTATGGACGCCATTCGTATTGAAGGATTGGTCAAGCGGTTTCGGTCAGGGTGGCCCGGCCGGCCCCCGGCCACGGTGCTGGACGGGCTCTCCCTGTCGGTCCGCGAGGGGGAAATCTTCGGCTTCCTGGGTCCCAACGGCTCCGGGAAAACGACCACGATCAAGGTCCTGATGGGGTTGATTCGCGCCACCGCCGGGACCGCGGAGATTTTCGGCAAGCCGACCGGGGACGTTGAGATTCGGAGACGCGTCGGGTTTCTTCCGGAGGCGCCCTATTTTTATGATTATCTCACCGCCGAGGAATTCCTGACCTTCTACGGCAATCTGGCCGGCATGGGTCGGGACAGGCTGCGGGCTCGCGTGCCGGAACTCCTGGACATGGTCGGACTGGCGGAGGCCCGGACGAGACAATTGCGCAAGTTTTCGAAGGGGATGTTGCAACGGGTCGGCCTGGCACAGGCGCTCATCCATGATCCCGAGTTGGTGATCCTCGACGAGCCGATGTCTGGCCTGGATCCGATCGGGCGCAAGCAGGTGCGCGATCTGATTCTCGGCCTGCGCGATCAGGGCAAGACAGTCTTCTTCAGCACGCACATCATTCCCGACGTGGAAATGATCTGTGACCGGGTCGGCGTGATCGCGAAGGGGAAGCTGTTGACGACGGGCCGCGTGGATGAACTGGCCAGTCACGGGCACACGCAGTCGGTCGAGATCGTCTGCCAGGGGATTACAGTCGGTGAGATTCCGCCCATCAAGGCCGTGGCGGGCCGGGTCCTGCAGCGCGGTCCGCAGGCGCTCATTATCCTCCCAAGCCCGGATCGGCTGGAGGACATCCTCGGAGAGATCAGGAAACATGGCGGACGGCTGATCTCGGTCACCCCGCAGAAGGGCTCTCTTGAAGAACTGTTTTTTCCGTCTTCCGCCCAGGAAGCCGGCGGCAAAAGCGGACGAAAGGCATAAGCCATGTGGCCGGTCATCGTGATCGCCTCCAACACGTTTCGGGAGAATTTGCGCGACAAAATTCTCTACAACCTGCTGCTCTTCGCAGGGTTGTTGATGGGCGCGTCGATGCTGCTCGCGGATCTCACGATCTTGGAGCATTACAAGATCATGACCGACATGGGGCTGGCCGCCATCAATCTCGTTGGCGTCGTCATCGCCGTGTTCGTCGGCATTGGGCTGGTGAGCAAGGAAATCGAGCGGAGGACGATCTATACGATCGTCGCGCGCCCCATCAGCCGGGCGCAATTTGTCGTGGGGAAATATCTGGGGCTCGTCACCACGCTTGCGGTGAACGTCCTGGTGATGCTGTCGGTGTTCCTGCTGACGCTCTGGGGATACCAGGCCCCGGTGCATTGGGTCCTGGTGCAGGCCGTACAGCTGATCATGGTCGAGCTGATGCTGATCACGGCCATCGCCCTGTTTTTCTCGACGTTCAGTTCCGCCACGCTCAGCGCCATTTTCACGATCGGACTCTACATCATCGGCCACCTGACAACGGATCTGCGCGGGCTTGCCCAGAAAAGCCACAGTGAAGCGGTCAAAGCCGTGGCCAACGGGGTCTACTACCTGTGTCCCAACCTCGACATGCTCAACATGAAGGGGCAGGCCGCGATGGGGATCGCCATCCCGCTGACGTACCAGGCGCTCGCGACGACGTACGGCCTCCTGTATGCCGGCATGCTGATCGTCGCCGCATGCCTCATTTTTCACCAGCGTGATTTCTAGCATGAAGCCGGAGGGGACCACGCCGTTGCTGGAGAAGATTCGACGCCACGAGGCGGTCGTCGGGGTGGTGGGGCTGGGCTATGTCGGCCTCCCGCTGGCGGTGCTGCAGGCCAAGACGGGATATCGCGTCGTCGGCATCGACGAGGTGCGCGAGAAGGTCGAACGGGTGAATCGCGGCGAGAACTATATCTCCGACGTGGACGACGCCGAACTGCGTGAGGTCGTCGGCTCGGGGCGCCTGAAAGCCACGACGGATTTCGACGTGCTCAGGCAGTGCGATATCGTGTTGCTTTGCGTGCCCACGCCGCTCACACCCAACAAGGAACCGGACCTCAGCGCGATCCTGAAGGTGACGGGCGAGCTGGCCGCGCGCGCGCATCCCGGCATGCTGGTGGTCCTGGAAAGCACCACCTATCCCGGCACCACGGAAGAGGTGCTGCTGCCGAAGTTGACGGCCGGGGGGCTGAAGGCGGGGCAGGACCTCTACCTGGCCTTTTCGCCGGAGCGCGTCGATCCGGGCAACAAGTCGTTCAAGACGCATAATACGTTCAAACTGGTGGGCGGGGTCACGCCGGCCTGCCTGCGGGTCGCGCAGACGTTCTACGAACAGTCCATCGTGAAGATTCATCCCGTCTCGTCGCCGCGCGTGGCCGAGATGACCAAGGTGTTCGAGAACGTGTTCCGGTCCGTGAACATCGCCCTGGTCAACGAGCTGGCCGTGCTGTGCGACCGGATGGGCCTGAGTGTCTACGAAGTGATCGACGCGGCCGCGACCAAGAACTTCGGGTTCATGCCGTTCTACCCGGGGCCCGGTGTGGGCGGGCACTGCATTCCGCTGGATCCCTATTATCTGGCCTGGAAGTCCAAGGAGTACGATCTCCATACCCGCTTCATCGAACTGGCGGGAGAGATCAACGAAAACATGCCCTATTACGTGGTGGCCAAGCTGCAGCGGCTGCTGAACCAGCGCGGGCGCTGCCTGAACGGGGCCAAGGTGTTCGTGCTGGGCGTGACGTACAAGGCCGATGTCGCGGACCCCAGGGAAACGCCGGCACGAAAGGTGATGGAGCTGCTCCAGCGGGAGGGCGCCTCCCTGACCTACGCCGATCCCTACACGCCCGAGCTGGACATCGCGGCGCGTTCGTACCGGGCCGTCGAGGCGGCGCCGGAACGGCTGAAGCAGTGCGACTGCGCGCTCATCCTGACGGCCCATTCCGCGTTCGATTACGAGCACATCGTCCGCCATGCTCCGCTGGTCTTCGATACCCGCAACGGCACGCGGCATGTCAAAGGGAAGAAAGACGCCGTGATCCTGCTCTAAGTGTGTTCGCGTCCGGCTTCGTCTGAACGTCACGTGCAGACGGTCGAGGTGGATGGAAAGAAGGAGGGACGGTTAACATGTCCGTGGTGGCAGGGAAGTCACGGCTTGCTGGATGGCGGGGAGGCGGACGCCGGTCCGAATTGATCTGGCTGCTGACCCGGGATGCGCTCCACAAGCAATTTGCCGGATCGCTCCTCGGTCTCTGGTGGGCCTTCCTGAAACCGGTGCTGCTGGTTGGCGTCTATGCGTTCCTCATCCTGTCCGTTTTCCGGCCGTCGGCGGGGGCCGGGTTCAGCCCCGCCGACTACCTCATCATCCTGATGAGCGGCATGGCGCCGTGGCTGCTGTTGGCCGAGCCGCTGGCCGCGGCATCGGTTTCGCTGGCGACGAACACACCGCTGCTGACGAAAGTCCTGTTTCCCATCGAGGTGCTGCCCGTGTCCCGCGTTCTGTCCGCGGTCGTGTCGGGTGGAACCGCCCTGCTGTTGTTGGTGGTGTTCCTCGGCATGAAG
>JBFGRH010000132.1:0-5716 GCA_041563795.1 Nitrospiraceae bacterium
CGAGCGGCGAATCGCGAGTCGCGGGCAACAGAAGAGAGTCCGCGCTTAACCTACTGGCAGCTTGCTATTGGCCATTCCATGAAAATCGTCACCGCCGCGCAGATGAAGGAGCTGGATCGCCGGACCATCAGGGAGGCGAAGGTGCCCGGCGCCGTGTTGATGGAACGGGCGGGAAGCGGCGTGGTCCTGGCGATGGAGCGGGCCGCCGGTCCCCTGAACGGGAAAACCGTGGCCCTGTTGTGCGGCAAGGGCAACAACGGCGGCGACGGCTTCGTCGTGGCGCGGCTGCTCCGGAAACGAGGCGCCACGGTGCGCGTCCTGCTGCTGGCGCAGCCCGGCGATCTGTCGGGCGACGCAAAAACGATGCATCGAAAATTTCTCTCCGTCGCCGGTTCGAAGGCCGTCTCGGCCAATCCCTCGCCCGAGGCGATTCGTGTTGCCCTGGCGCAGAGCGACCTGATCGTGGACGCGCTGTTGGGCACCGGCCTCTCAGCCCCGGTCCAGGACCCCTACCGCATGGCGGTCGACCTGGTGAACGCAGCGAACCGGCCGGTCATTGCCGTCGATCTGCCGTCCGGCATTCATGCCGATACGGGCGCCGTCATGGGCGCGGCTGTCCGGGCGGATGTGACCGTCACCTTCGGGCTCCCGAAGCTGGGCCTCTATACGGGCGCGGGCCTCGAGCATGCCGGCACCGTCGAGATCGTGGACATCGGGATTCCTCCGATTTTCGTCGGACCGATCGACAGTCACCTGTCCCTCATCACCGGCGACACCGTCCGGCTGTTGATTCCCGCCCGCCGAACGGCCTCGCACAAGGGCACCTACGGCCATGCCGGCATCGTCGCAGGCTCGGTCGGCAAGACCGGCGCGGCGGCCATGGCTGCCAGGGCCGCCCTGCGGGTCGGCGCAGGCCTGGTCACGGTCGCCACACCCGCAAGCGTCAACGACACGCTGGAGTCCAAGTTGCTCGAAGTCATGACCGTGCCCATGCCCGAAACAAAAGCGCGCACGCTGGCGCGGACCGGCCTGGAGGAGGTGCTGTCGTTTATCAACACGCGGACCGCGGTGGCGATCGGGCCCGGTCTCTCCACGCATCCGGAGACCGTCGAGCTGATCCAGGCGCTCCTGCCCAGGTTGGACAAACCCTCCGTGCTGGACGCCGATGCCCTCAACGCGCTCGCCGGGCGGACCGGGCTCCTGGAGGAGTGCAAGGCGCCGGCCATCCTCACGCCGCACCCGGGGGAAATGGCCCGGCTGGTGGAGGGGGCCTCGCCGCGCTCGATCAACGACGATCGTATCGGCGCCGCCTTGGCCTTCGCCAAGGCCCGGCGCGTCCTGCTGGTCCTCAAGGGAGCCCGTACCGTCGTCGCCCATCCCGATGGCCTCGCAGCCCTCTGTCCGACCGGCAACCCCGGCATGGCGACCGCCGGCACCGGCGACGTGCTGACCGGCATGATCGTCGGGTTGCTGGCCCAAGGATTGACCCCGTGGGACGCGGCCCGCGCCGGCACGTACCTGCACGGGCTGGCCGGAGATCTCGCCGCCGCCGAACTGGGACTCGCCGGACTGACTGCGGGCGACGTCATCGAGCGGATTCCTGCCGCCCTGACCGAGACCGTCCATGGCGCGGGCGGCTAGGGCCCGGGCGCCGCGCAAGGCGGGGCCACAACCGCAGCCGCACGCGTCAGGCATGTGGCACTATCGGTCGAAATCGGTGGCGGAGACCGATCGTCTTGGCCGCCGCATCGGGCAATCCTTGCGGGGAGGCGAAGTCGTGGCGCTGTACGGCGACCTGGGCTCCGGGAAAACGGCCCTGGTGCGCGGCATGGCCGTGGGGCTCGGCGCCTCTCCCCTGGTTGTCAGCAGCCCCACGTTCGTCCTGATCCATGAATACCATGGCCGCCTGCGGCTGGCCCACGCGGACCTGTACCGGCTCGACTCGGTTGAGGAACTGCCGCATATCGGACTCGCTGAATATGACGATGGGGACACGGTGACGGCGATTGAATGGGCGGACAAGGCGGGTGGGCACCTGCCCGCCGATCGCCTGGAGATCCACCTGGAACACCGCAGCCCCAACGTGCGCGAGATCGGATTCATCCCTCAAGGGGCCCGGGCACGCGGCCTGCTGGCTCGCGTGCGGGGGCCGCGATCGAAGGGCCGGGCGAAGGGACGCAGGAGACACACCCGGTGAAGGTGCTCTGGGCGCCCTGGCGCATGGCCTACATCAAGAATGCGCGCAAGCCCGCCAAGTGCATCTTTTGCGTCAAGGCGAAGGAACGCCGGGATGCACGCAATCTCTTATTGCACCGGGGACGCCACGGACTCGTGATGATGAACCTCTATCCGTACAACAGCGGGCATCTGTTGATCGCCCCCTACCGGCACGTCAAGAGCCTGGACCAACTGCCGGATGACGTCGCGCTGGATCTCCTCCATCTCACGAGCCTCTCGCTCAAGGTGCTGCGGGACGAGCTCAAGCCCGAGGGATTCAACGTCGGCCTCAACCTTGGGCGCGTCGCCGGCGCCGGCATCGAGGGCCATGTGCATCTCCATATCGTGCCGCGCTGGAACGGCGACACGAATTTCATGCCGCTCTTCGCGGAAACCCGCGTGATGCCGGAGCATCTGCAGGCGACATGGAAGAAACTTCATGCACGCTTCCAGCGAAAGAGCGCGAAGCCCGTTCGTGGAGGATCGAGAAAGCGAGCACGCTCATGACCCACCACATCGTTCCGCATCGGGACGAGAGCACGAACGTCATGCCATTATTTGCAGAGGCCCGCGTCATGCCGGAGCACCTGCAGGCCACTAACCGGAAGCTCCTGGCCAGATTCCGCAGGGCGGGTGCGCGCGGCCGGGCGAAGACACGGAGCCGCGCATGATCCGCCTGATCCTGGTCTTCATCCTGCTCGCCCTGGGCTTGAGCTTTTTTCTCCAGAACCAGGACCAGCTGGTCACGCTGCGATATTTCTTCGGGTTGAAATCGGCGGAGACGAAGGTTTACGTGCCGATCCTGAGCGGGTTCGTGATCGGCCTGCTGGTCGCCTCGATCCTCCTGTTCCCGCCCTGGGTGCGCGCACGGATCGAGTTGCGCCGTAAGACCAAGCAGCTCCAGGAAGCCGAGGCCGAGCTGGAACAGCTGCGGGAGGCGCAGCGCGGGGCGTCGTCCGGTCCGGCCGTGCCGCCTCCCGGCGAGGACGGGCCCGCGGAGTGAGCAGGACCAACCCGGCATGAACGACTCTGACCTGACTCCCTTGATGCGGCAGTACCGGGAGATCAAGCGTGCCTACGAGGGCGCCATTCTGTTCTTCCGCGTGGGCGACTTCTACGAGATGTTTTACGAGGACGCGGAGGAAGCCTCCCGGCTTCTCTCGATCGCCCTCACGTCGCGCGACAAGTCGAGCGCCATGCCCGTGCCCCTCTGCGGGGTTCCCTATCACGCCGCGACCGGCTACATCGCCAAGCTGCTGAAGGCCGGACGGACCGTGGCCCTCTGCGACCAGGTGGAGGACCCGAAGCTGGCCAAGGGCCTCGTGCGCCGCGAAGTCGTGCGGCTCTATACCCCCGGCACCCTGACCGACGCCGAATTGCTGCCTCCGACGGATTCCAACTTTCTGGCTTCCGTCACCGCTCCGGCGCCGCAGAGCCGGCCCGCGGTCGGCTTGGCCGCCCTCGATCTTTCCACCGGAGATTTCTGGGTGACGGAGTTCCCGGGTGAACTGGCCGCGGACGATCTCCGGGACGAACTGGCCAGGCTGGAACCGAAGGAAGTCATCCACCCCTCGTCGCTCGCCGACCCGCTGCGCGCGGTTTGCAGTGGAGCAGGGGGCGCGCGGCTTTGCGCCCAGGACCCGTCGGCCTTCGACGCCCGCGAGTCGGAGCGGATGCTGCTGGAACAGTTTCATGTCGCTTCGCTGGAGGGGTTCGGCTGCAAGGGCCTGACGCTCGGGGTCCAGGCCGCCGGCGCGCTGGTGCGGTACCTGCGCGAGACCAGGCCGACGGCCAGCCTCTCGCACCTGCGCGGGCTCCGCGTCCGCCGGTCCGGCGAGGACATGCACCTCGACGGGGCGACGATCAGGAACCTCGAGCTGGTCCGGTCGCTGGCCGATGGCGGCCGTGACACCACGCTGCTGGCGGTCCTCGATCACACGGTCACGGTGATGGGCAGCCGCTTACTCCGCGACTGGATCGTCCGCCCCCTGCTGCGGGCGGATGCGATTCGGGCCCGGCAGGACGCAGTCGGGGAACTGTTGCAGGCCCTGGAAACCCGCGTGGCCGTCCGGACCGCGCTGCGCGCGGTGCAGGACATCCTGCGCCTGAGCAGCCGCGTGTCGCTCGGGGCGGCCTCGCCGCGTGACTTGCTGGCGCTGAAACAATCGGTGGCGGTCCTGCCGGAACTCCGGACGCGGGTGGCCTCCTGCCGCGCCCCGCTGCTCCGCGAGATGACCGCCGGATGGGACAACCTGGCCGACGTGCATGATTTGATCGAAAAAACGATCCTGCCGGACGCGCCGGTGTCGATCAAGGACGGCGGCATCATCCGCGAAGGCCACGACGCCGGGCTCGACGAACTGCGGACGATCGGGCGGGACGGGAAACAGTGGATCGCCCGGATGGAAGCGAGGGAACGGGAGCGGACCGGCATCGAGTCCCTGAAGATCCGGTTCAACCAGGTCTTCGGCTATTACATCGAGGTGACGAAAGCGAACCTGGCGAAGGTCCCCGCCGACTACAGCCGCAAGCAGACGCTCGCCAACGCCGAGCGGTTCATCACACCCGAGCTCAAGGAGCTGGAGGACAAGGTCACCGGCGCCGACCTGAAGCAGAAAGCGCTCGAGCAGGAGCTCTTCGAAGGCATCCGGCTGCAGCTGGCCAGGGAGACCGCCCGCGTCCAGGCCATGGGGACCTCCGTTGCCCTGCTCGATGTGCTGGCGGCCCTCTCCGAAACGGCCGGGCTCAACGGCTATGCGCGGCCCGAGATCGACGATGAGGGGGAAATCAGAATTGCGGACGGCCGCCATCCGGTCGTGGAGCGGCTGGACCTGCCGCAGGGCTTCGTCCCCAACAACACGCTCCTCGACCTGGACGCCAACCGGCTGTTGATTCTCACCGGACCCAACATGGCGGGCAAGAGCACCTACCTCAGGCAGGTGGCCTTGATCGTGCTGATGGCCCAGATGGGCGGCTTCGTGCCGGCCCGCTCCGCCCGCATCGGGCTCGTGGACCGGATCTTCACCCGGGTGGGCGCCTCGGACAATCTGGCCGCGGGCCAGAGCACCTTCATGGTCGAGATGACCGAAACGGCCCAGATCCTCCACGGCGCGACGGCGCGCAGTCTCATCCTGCTGGATGAGATCGGACGCGGCACCAGCACCTACGACGGCCTGAGCATCGCCTGGGCGGTCGCGGAATACATCCAGGACCGGGGCCACGTCGGCGCCCGGACCATGTTCGCCACCCACTACCACGAGATGACGGACCTGGCGAAGCGGCACGACGGGGTGAAGAATTACACGGTGGCGGTCAGGGAGCAGAACGACGAGGTGCTGTTCCTGCGGAAGATCGTGGAGGGGGGCGCGGACCGGAGCTACGGCATCCACGTGGCCCGGCTGGCCGGCCTGCCCGCTGCGGTGATCGAACGGGCCAAGGAGGTGCTGGCACAGCTTGAACAGGCCCCCCCTCAACAGGCCCAGCCAGGCCTTCAACCCTC